>NZ_JBNNJZ010000342.1:0-9086 GCF_050270335.1 Streptomyces sp. NPDC059900 | reverse complement strand
GCGCTCGCGGACGGGCTCACGCTGCGGGTGCTGGTCCGGGACCGGGAGGCGGGCGAGGCGCTGGGGATGCTGGAGGCCGAGGTCGGGCGGGGGTGACCGGGGCGGGTGCGGTCGGGTAGGAGTCGGGCAGCCAGGCGGCCACCGGGAAGACGGCCGCCTTGACGCCGAACACGGTAAGGAGCAGTGCCTCGATCAGGGTGCGTACGCCCACGGGTACTTCGGCCAGGCGGACGGCGAGCTGGGCGAAGTTGGCGGTGCCGCAGGCGGCGTAGGCGACCGCGATGCCGGCGAGGAAGACCAGCGAGGAGACGAGGGAGACGACGACATAGGTCGAACCGGCCCGCAGGCGCGGCTCGGTGCCGCCCAGGGTGAGCAGCACGAAGCTCGCCATCAGCATGATCTCGAAGCCGACGTAGAGGGTCACCAGATCGCCGGCGAGGAAGGTGAGCGAGACCCCGGAGACCAGGACCAGGTAGGCGGGGTGGAAGACGGCGATCGGGGCGCGTTCCTCGCGGTCGACCATGTCCTGGCCGAGCGCGTAGACCAGCACGATGAGGGTGACGGCGCCGGACACGGTCAGCATCAGCGCGGCGAGCCGGTCGGCGACCAGGGTCACCCCCAGCGGCGGGGCGAAGTCGCCGAGGTGGACGACGAGCGGGCCGCTGCGGTCGGCTCCGACGAGCAGGATGAGGTCGACGGCGAGGACGGCGGCCAGGACGCCGATGCCGATCAGCCGGTGCAGCATGCGCAGCCGGGGCCCGATGAACATGCTCAGGCCGCACGCGGTCAGCGGCAGGACGACGGGCAGCGGGACGAGGGCGTTCAACGGGGGTCGTTCTCCTGCCGTACGGGGCTTGGCGGTTGCGGCGGGTCCGCGCCGAGGATGTCGTCCCACAGGTCGCCGGGGGCATCGCGGGCGCGGGCCTGGAAGGCGCGGTCCTCGCGCAGGCGGCGGCGCTGCTCGCGGCGTTCGTCGCGCCAGGCGCGCGGTCCCTCGCCGCGGTGGCGCTCACGCAGTTCGGCGCGCTCCTCGGCGATCTCGGCGCGCAGCACGACGCGGCGGTCCTCCACGTCGTCCTGGACGAAGTCGGTGCCGGTCAGCTGGCTGCTGCGGTAGACCATCGCCAGGACGAACGCGGTGGTGGCCAGGGTGATGACGACGGCGGTCAGGACGATGGCCTGGGGCAGCGGATCGGTGACCCGTGCGTGCGCGACGCCCGGGTAGAGCAGGGGCGGGGCCCCGGCCCGTCCGGTGGTGGCGAGGACAAGGAGGTTGACGCCGTTGCCGCAGACGATCACGCCGATGAGCACGCGGGTCAGGCTGCGGGTGTGCAGGAGGACCGCGCCGACGGCGGTCAGGACGACGGCGCAGATCAACAGGGTCAGGCTGACGGTCACCGGTCCCCCTCCTTGGCGAAGGCGAGCCCGGCCCTGTATTCCGTCTGCTGGTCGATCTTGGAGCCGAGGGCGCGGACGATGTCCAGGACCCCGCCGAGGACCAGCAGGTAGACCCCCAGGTCGAAGAGGATGGCGGTGCCCATGTGCCAGTCACCGATGAGCGGCAGATGCCCGTGCCACGTCCAGGCGTGCAGCACGGTCCCGTCGGCAAGTCCGAGCAGCGCGATGCCGGTGGACAGGGCCAGGCCGAGGCCCGTGAAGAAGCCGGGATGCAGCGGCGCCGCGGCCTCCAGTTCGTGGCGTCCGCCCGCGAGGTAGCGGATCATCAGGGCCACCCCGGCGACCAGGCCGCCGACGAATCCGCCGCCCGGCAGGTTCTCCGCGCACAGCAGCAGATAGACCGAGAGCATCAGGATCGGGTGGAAGACGAGGCGGGCGATCACCTCGAAGACGACCGAGCGGTGCTCGGGCGCCAGGGTGTCACCGGCCGTCAGCCAGCTGCGCTCGGGCGCGGTCTGCCGGTACTTGGGCGGCACCTGGATGGCCGGTGTCGCAAGCGACCAGGCCGTGACTCCGCCGGGCAGCGCGGGCGGCGTCCCCGGTGCCGGGCCCTGGCGGCGGTGGACGTACAGCAGGCTGGTGACGCCGAGGACGGCCACCGCGAGAACGGCCGACTCACCCATGGTGTCCCAGGCGCGGAAGTCCACCAGGATCGTCGCCACGACGTCCTTCAGTCCGTGGTGGGCGGTTTCCTCCGTCATGGCGGCTCCGGCCGGATCCGCGGTGCGTGCCGCTGCCGCCAGCCACACCGCGCAGGCGACCACGAGGCTGCTGGCGAGGGCGAGCAGCAGGCTGGCCACGCGGCGCCAGGAGCGCAGCGTCTCGCCGAAGTGCACGGGCAGGCGCCGCAGGACCAGGACGAGGACCACGGTCGAGACGGTCTCTACGCCGAACTGGGTGAGCGCCAGATCGGGTGCGCCCTGCACGACGTACAGCAGGGCCGTGCCGTACCCGGTCAGGCCCGCGAGGACGGCGGCCTTCATGCGGCGCTGCACCACCAGGCACATCAGGGCGCACGCGCAGGTCAGCGCGGCGACCGCGGCCTGCCATGGGGTGTCCCAGACGCGGGGCGCGGGGGCGCCGTGCCAGGGGCGGTCGGCCACCAGGACGGCGAGGAGGCCGGCGAGCATGACGCCCAGGACGGTGGCCACGTACGCGGGCAGGGAGCCCTTCTGCACCGCGCCCGTCACCTGCAACGCCATGCGCTCCACCCCCAGCACGGTCCGCCCGAAGGCCTCGTCCGCCTTCGGCCAGGCCAGCCGCCGCCCCAGCCCCGCCACCGCGTCCCGGCCCGCGAACAGGGCCGCGCCGCCCGCCCAGGCCAGCGCGGACAGGCCGAGCGCGGGTCCGAAGCCGTGCCACAGCGCCAGGTGATAGGGGTGTGCCGGGCGGGTGTACTGCGCCGCGTACGCCTCGAAGAGCGGCGCCACCCACCCGATGCCCGGGCCCAGGAGAAGGGAGGCCAGGGCCAGCACGGCGGGCGGGGCGAGGAAGAGGGGGCCTACGCGGTGCACGGCGCAGTCGGGGATTCCCGGTTTGCGCGCGAAGGCGCCCCACAGGAAGCGCAGGGTGTAGGCGGTGGTGAGCGCGGAGCCGACCACGATCAGGGCGAGCACCCACCGCTCGGCGACGGTGCCGTTCCACAGCGCCTCGAACGCGGCTTCCTTGGCCACGAATCCGAGCAGCGGCACCAGCGCGACCATAGAGGCGCCCGCGAGGACGGCGACCGCGGCCACCCCGGGCAGCGCCCGGCCCACACCGGACAGGCGCCGCAGGTCGCGTGTCCCGGCCGCGTGGTCGACGATCCCGGTCACCAGGAAGAGCGGCGCCTTGAACAGCGCGTGGCCCAGGATCATCGTGACGGCCGCGAGCCCGGTGTTGTACGTGCCGTCCCCCGCCAGGACGATCAGGAAGCCGAGCTGGCTGACGGTCCCGTAGGCGAGGACGAGCTTGAGGTCGTTCAGGCGCAGCGCGCGCCAGCCGCCGAGCAGCATCGTGGCCGTGCCCAGGATCAGAAGCACCGGCCGCCACGGCGTCACGTCCGCGAACGCGGGGGCCAGGCGTGCCACCAGGTACACGCCTGCCTTGACCATGGCTGCCGCGTGCAGATAAGCGCTGACCGGGGTGGGAGCGGCCATCGCGTTCGGCAGCCACATGCTCAGCGGCCACACCGCCGACTTGGCAAGGGCACCGACCAGGATCAGCACCAGCGCGGCTGAGAGCGTGGCATCGGCGGCGGGCGGCGACTCCAGGATCCGCGAGATGCGGTAGGTGCCGGCCGCGTGCCCCAGCATCAGGAACCCGACGAACATGGCGAGACCGCCCACCATGGTCACCGTCAGGGCCTGCAGTGCGGAGCGGCGGCTGGCCCGCTTCTCGCTGTCGTATCCGATCAGGAGGAAGGACAGGACGGTCGTCAGTTCCCAGAACAGATACAGGATCATCAGGTCGTCGGCGAGGACGAGGCCCAGCATCGCCCCGGCGAAGGCGAGGAGGTTACCGCCGAAGGCCCCCAACTGCCTTGTCCCCGGCACGAAGTAGCTGCCGCAGTAGAGCAGGACCAGGGCCCCGATGCCGGCGGCGAGGAGCACCATCACCAGGGCCAGCGCGTCGAGCCGGAATGCCGCGTCGACGTCGTAGGCCTCGATCCACGTCCAGGCCTCGCTGCTTGCTCCGCCGCCGGTGACCGTGGACCACTGGCACAGCGCCCAGACGAGCGCTGCCGCGGGCGGCAGCGCAAGCACGACAAAGGCGCGCGGGCCGGCACGGCGGACGAGCGGGGCCGCGCAGAGCGCGACGACGAAGTGGGCCAGGACCAAGAAGGTCATGACTCATGCATATCGGCAAGTAAGAGACAAATAGGGTGGGCGCGCCGGGGAGCAGTGCGGCACGGCGCAACTGCCGGGCAAGTGCGCCCCTTCGCGGCCCGCGACGCCTCAGCGGGCGCGCAGGGCCTTCCAGTCGTCCTCGAGCATGGAGTACTGCACGATGTCGTGCCACACCCCGTCCACGTGCCCGTAGTGCCGCAGCCGTCCCTCGCGCACCATGCCGGCCTTCTCGATGGCCCGCTGCGCGGCGATGTTGGAGGGCATGAAGCCCGACCAGACGCGGTGCAGGCCGAGGCGGTCGAAGCCCAGGACGCCCAGCAGGAAACCGATCTCGACGCTGTGGCCCACACTGACCCGGTCGGCGCGCAGGGCAAGGCCCACCTCGGCGCTGCGGTAGCCGACGCGGACCATCCCGCCCTCGCCCGACTGGTCCTCGACGATCAGCTTCGCCGAGCCGATCAACTCACCGGTGGCGATCTCGCTGACGCCCAGACGGTAGTGCGTGCGCGGGGTGCGCCGGGCACCCTCCCTCGCCTGCTCGACCAGCGCCTCGGCGTCGGTGCGCCGGAAGGGCGGCATGCCGAACTCGCGGGTGGTGCGCGGGTCGCCGAAGATTCCCAGGACGCCCTCCACGTCGCCGGGCAAGAACTCCCGCAGCCGCAGGGTGGCGCCTTCGACGAGCACGGCACGCGGTTCCGGCGGGCGCGAGGGCCGTTCGTCGAGCCGCACCCGGCGCGGCTCCCGCGGGGCCCACAGGTGGGCTTGCTCCCGCTCGACTTGCAGGCGATCCGTCATCTGTTGACTCCTTGGTGATGTTCCGTCAGACCGAACGACAGGCGCGTGACCCACAGCGGTCTGCGCGCGCGGATCGCGGGAAGAAGGTTGGCCAGGGGCAGCAGCCACCCGCAGAGGAAGCCCCGGCCCCGCGGCTCGCGCACGGCTCGTACGGCCGCGATGTTCGGATGCACGGCGCGCAGTGCGCGCTGTTCCTTCGGGGTCATCCCCCAGAGCATCGGCGGCGGGCGGTACCCCGCGGGATAGCTCCACCGGCCCCGTGCCGTACGGGCGGCCATCCAGGCCGGCGGGGTGTCGAAGACCAGCTCCGCACCGGGAAAACGCGCGGCGCACGCCTCGAAGAGTTGGTGCACCGTGTCCCGCGGGAGATACATCAGCATTCCCTGGGCCAGGATCAGCACCCCGCGCGAGGCGTCGACCTCGTCCATCCACCGCGGATCGGTGGCCGAGCAGGACAGCGTGCGATGACGCGGCGCGTCCGGCAGCAACCGCTGCCGGAGCGCCGCGACCTCGGGCAGATCGACCCCGAGCCAGCTCACTCTGCCGTTGTCCACCCGCCAGAACTGCGTCTCCAGACCCTCCCCCAGCGAGACGACCGTGCCGTCCGGATGGTCCCTGAGGAAACGTCGCACCTCGCGGTCGTAGCAGCGGGCCCGTACCGCCATTCCTTGGGCCAGGCCCCAGTTGCCGGTGCCGAAGCGGCGCTCGAAGGGGTAGTCGACGGAGTCGATGACCTCGATCGCCTTCGGGTCCAGGAGTGCCGAGCCGGGGTCCTTCGCGGCCAGAGCGCGGTGGTGCAACGTCCACAGCGTCGTCTCGGCGACGCCGTCCAGCTCGGCCTTCCGCTTCTGTCCGTCCATCCGGCGATGGTCACAACACCGTCGGCGGCCCAGCAAGGAGCGTCACTCGTCCGAGTGTATAGATCACTCGTTCAGTTGGGATTTGCCGCCGAGCCCGTTCCCGGTGCGATGTCCGCTTCGTCCGACGTCAGTTGGGCCGTGCGCCGCGGTCCGCGCGCCAGGATGTAGAGCAACAGGGCGGCCATCACGGCGACGCCCGCCCACATGGCCTGCTGCCAGCCGTCGACGAACGACTCCTGCGCGGCACGGATCAGCGCCCCGGCGTGGGTTCCGGTTCCCTCCGCGGCACCGAGGGCGTTGGCGATGCCTTCGCGTGCGGTGTCGGCGGCGCCGCGGGGGATGTCCTGGAGCCGGGAGTCGATGGCACCGCGGTAGCCGGCGGACAGCAGCGCGCCGAGCAGGGCGACGCCGAGCGCCGTACCGAACTCGCGGGTGACGTCGTTGAGCGCGGAGGCAACGCCCTGGCGCTCGCGCGGCAGGGAACCGGTGATGGCCTCGGTCGCGGGAGTCATCGACAGACCCATGCCGGCTCCCATGGCGAGCATGCCGGGCAGCACGGAGAGGTAGCCGCCGTCGACGGAGACGAGAGCGGCCATGAGCGCCAGACCGGCGGCGGCCAGCGCGATTCCCGCCGCCATGGTCGACCGTGCGCCGATGCGCGCGGCCAGCCGGGGCGCAAGGCCGGACGTCATCATCATCAGTACGGCCATGGGCATCAGCGCGAGCGTGGACAGCAGCCCCGACCAGCCCAGCACGGCCTGGAAGAAGGGGAAGAGGACCACGAAGATGCCGGCCTGCACGCCGAAGACCACAAGCAGGGTGACCGAACCTCCGGCCGGTGAGCGCCGGCCGAAGAGACGTACGTCCAGGAGCGCGGCATCCCGGCGGCGCAGCTCCCAGGCCACGAAGGCGACGGCGGCCAGGGCGCCGACCGCGAGGCTGAGCAGGGTCACGGGGGCGGTCCAGCCCCGCTCGGGCCCCTCCTGCAAGACGAAGATCAGGCCGACGACCGCGACGACGGAGGTCAGCGCGCCCACGGTGTCGAACCGGTGGCCGGGCTTCTCACGGGTGTTGGGGACGAAGCGCAGCGCCATGACGAGGGCGACGACGACCAGTGCGACAGGCAGGACGAACAGCCAGCGCCAGCTCGCCGCGTCGACCAGCGCGGCGGAGAGGAACATGCCCAGGATCCCGCCGCCGCCGGCCACCCCCGTCCACACTCCGATGGCCCGGCCGCGTTCTTCCGCGGGAAAGGTGGAGGTGATGACGGCCAGCGTGATCGGCATGATCATCGCTGCTCCGACGCCGCTGAACAGGCGTGCGGCAAGCATCACTTCGGCGGACGGGGCGAGCCCGGCCACGACGTTGGCGACACCGAAGACGGCCAGACCGGCGAGCAGCATGGGCTTGCGGCCCCAGCGGTCACCGAGCGCGCCGAGCGGCAGGAGCAGGGCGGCCAGGCTGAGGGTGTAGATGTTGATGATCCACAGGATCGTGCTCTGCGAGGCGCCGAAGGCGAGGGCCAGGTCGGGCTGGGCGACGTTGAGCCCGGATACCGAGGCGATCACGGCCATCAGAGCGATGCAGACGGCGATCAGGATCGTACGGCGCCGGCGCGCGTCCGGCAGGTCCGCGCCGGGGGCGTCGCTGTCGGCACTGTCAGCGCTGCCGCCGCCGGGTATTACCGCGCTCAGCGGCTGTGCGGGCTGACGCCGTGGAGATCGATTGGTGGTCATGGGTTCCTCTCGCAGGGCATGCGGAATACGGCGCCGTATCCGCGTGGGTCGACGGGCGCCGGGGTGATGGGGCGGGGGCCGGCCCCCACGCGGGATGCGTACTGTCGTCGCGCGGCGGGGCCGGAGTGTGGTGGCGGAGGGCGCAGGTGAGGGGTGATCTCGCGCCGGGGCCGGGGGCCGGAGGGCCGAGGCCGGGGCCGGGGCCGGGCTCAGGCGGCCTTGGCGCTGCTCTGCAGGGCGGTGAGGGCCGCTTCGGTGTCGGCGACGGCCAGGTCGGCGTTCATGTGGGCGCCGGCCAGGGCTCCGGCCGCGGCGGAGGCGCCGACCTGGGCGGTCAGGTCGGTGGCGTTGCCGGCCACCCACACCCCCGGCACTTCGGTGGTCCCGGCCATGCCGGTGGCGAAGTGGCGGCCCATCGCGCCGGGCAAGTCCCGCATCGGCAGACTCAGTTCGTCCAGGCCCTCGGTGCGGGCCTGCATGGTGGTGGCGACGGCGAGGACGCGGCGGGGCACCAGATCTCCGCCGCTCAGGCGTACGCCTTCGATGCCGCCGTCCTCGGCGGCCACGACCTCGGCCACCGGGGTGTCGACGACGCGGATACCGCGAGCGGTGAAACGCGCACGGGTGTCGTCGTCGAGATCGGTGCCCCGGGTGAAGTAGACGAGGTCGTCGGTCAACTGGCGGAAGAGAAGCGCGTGGTGGACCGAGGCCGGGCCCACGGCGAGCACCCCGATGGGCTCGTCGCGCACCTCCCAGCCGTGGCAGTAGGGGCAGTGCACCACGCCTCGCCCCCAGTGCCCGGCGAGCCCTCGCACGTCGGGCAGGACGTCGCGCAGTCCAGTGGCGACGAGCAGGCGGCGTGCGGTCACAGAGCGGCCGTCGTCGAGGGTGACCGTGAAGCGCGGGTCTCCGCCGGCGGAGGGGGCGGCCGGGGCGGCGGCGGTCACCTCCCCGGTCACGACCAGGCCGCCGTAGCCGCGTACCTCTTCGCGCCCCCTCTCCAGCAGTACGCCCGGCGGGATGCCCTCCAGGCCCAGCAGACCGTGCACGCCTTCGGCGGGTGCGTTGCGCGGGGCGCCGCTGTCGATGACGACGACCGTGCGGCGGGAGCGGGCGAGCATCAGCGCGCCGTTCAGGCCCGCGGCGCCGCCGCCGATCACCACGGCATCGACGGTTTCGCCCGGCAGCTGGTCAGTCGCATACGCGGCGGTGTTCTCATGGCGTCGCACCTTTCGTCGGCGATCCCCCTGCGGTTCAGGGGCTGCGATCACGACGATAAGCACGCCTTGCGGAAGCGGCATACAATGTTGCCCATGACGCAAGAAGATGGCGAGATGGACAGCCTGGTACGCAAACGAATCCGGGCCCTGCGGGTGGCACAGGGCTGGTCACTGGAGGAACTGGCCGCC
>NZ_JBNNJZ010000341.1:0-9090 GCF_050270335.1 Streptomyces sp. NPDC059900 | reverse complement strand
GGTCCCGCCCTCTCCCCTTGTGGCCGGATTTACCCGTGTGACCAGCGTGAATGGTACGTACCGAGGGGTCGGTCACCCCTCTCCCGCCGGGCTCCGCGGTGGGGTACCGTCACCGGCGCTGTGCGGAGCGCCACAAGGAGCATCATTGCGCGAGTTCACGAACCCTCCGATGGCGTCGGCGCCGCTGGTGGGCGGCCTTGCCGACGTCGTGTTCGACCATGCCCTCGCCGATCCGCTCCACATCGCCTTCGGCCGCAAGACGGACGGCGAGTGGCGCGACGTCACGTCGGCCGAATTCCGCGACCAGGTGATGGCGCTCGCCAAGGGACTGCTCGCCCAGGGCGTGCGCTTCGGTGACCGCGTCGCCATCATGTGCCGCACCCGCTACGAGTGGACGCTCTTCGACTACGCGCTGTGGACGGTCGGCGCCCAGGTGGTGCCGGTCTACCCCACGTCCTCCGCCGAGCAGGTCTTCTGGATGCTGCACGACGCGCAGGTGTCGGCCGCCATGGTCGAGCACGAGGACCACGCGATGACGATCGGCTCGGTGATCGACCGGCTGCCGCAGCTGCGCAGGCTGTGGCAGCTGGACGCCGACGCCGTGGACGAGCTGAACCGCGCGGGGCAGGACGTCGACGACGAGGTGGTCAACCGCCACCGGCGCGCCGTCACGCCCGACTCGATCGCCACGATCATCTACACCTCGGGCACCACGGGCCGCCCCAAGGGCTGCCTGATCTCCCACGCGAACTTCATGTTCGAGGCCCAGACGGTCATCCAGCGCTGGGAACCCGTCTTCCACTCCCGGCGCGGCGACGAGGCGACGACGCTGCTCTTCCTGCCCCTGGCGCACGTCTTCGGGCGGATGGTGCAGGTGGCCGGGGTCAGCGGCGGGGTCAAGCTGGGCCACCAGCCGAGCCTGAACGCGGCGGCGCTCATCCCGGACCTCGCGGCGTTCCGCCCCTCCTTCATCCTGGCCGTGCCCTACATCTTCGAGAAGGTCTTCAACGCGGCACGGCGCAAGGCCGAGAAGGACGGCAAGTCGGGACCCTTCGACAAGGCCGTGGAATGCGCCGTGCGGTACGCGGACGCGATGGAGGCCAAGGCCTTCGGCACCGGACCGGGGCCTTCGGCGGCCCTGCGCATGCAGCACTCGCTCTTCGACAAGCTCGTCTACTCCAAGGTCCGCGACGCCATGGGCGGCCGTGTGCGGCACGCGATGTCGGGCGGCTCGGGGATGGACCGGCGCCTTGGCCTGTTCTTCTCGGGCGCGGGCGTCGAGATCTACGAGGGCTACGGCCTGACCGAGTCCACCGCGGCCGCGACCGCCAATCCGCCCGAGCGCACCCGCTACGGCACGGTGGGCCAGGCCATCCCCGGCACCACCGTGCACATCGCGGACGACGGCGAGATCTGGCTGAACGGCGGCAACGTCTTCCAGGGCTACCTCAACGACCCCAAGGCCACCGACGCGACCCTGCACGACGGCTGGCTCGCCACCGGCGACCTGGGCGCGCTCGACGAGGACGGCTACCTCACGATCACCGGGCGCAAGAAGGAGATCCTGGTGACCTCCGGCGGCAAGAGCGTATCGCCGGGGCAGCTGGAGGAGCGGGTGCGCGACCATCCGCTGGTCGCGCAGTGCATCGTCGTGGGCAACGACCGGCCGTACATCGCGGCGCTCGTCACGCTTGACGGCGAGGCCGTCGAGCACTGGCTGACCATGCGGCGCAAGCCGTCGATGCCCCCGAACGACCTGGTGCGCGACCCGGATCTGGAGACCGAGGTGCGCCGGGCCGTGGTGGCCGCCAACACCCTGGTCTCGCAGGCCGAGTCGATCCGCACGTTCCGGATACTGGCCCACCAGTTCTCCGAGGAGCACGGGTTGCTGACCCCTTCGCTGAAGCTCAAGCGCAAGGCCATCGAGACGGCTTACTCGGCGGAGGTAGAGGCTCTCTACCGGGCGTGAGGTGAGCGGGGCAGGTTTCTGACGGTTCATCAATTACCGATGCGCCGGTTATTGACGGTTCATCAGGTCCCGCACAGAATCACCCTCACTTCGTCGGAGGGGGCTGACCCGTGTCGCGTTCGATCCGCACCATCACCGCCACCGTGGCCGCACTGCTGCTCGCGACCGCCTGCAACTCCGCATCCAACAGCAGCGGTTCGGGCGGCGACGGCAAGGCGGGCGACTCCGTACGCGGGGTGAGCGCCGACTCCGTCAAGGTCGGCGGCATCGTCTCCATGACGACCGCGAGCGGCTACAGCAAGAAGGACACCGACCTCGGGGCCAAGGCGCGCTTCGAGCGCGCGAACGCCGAAGGCGGCGTACACGGACGGAAGATCGACTACCTGGGCGCGGAGGACGACGGCCAGGACCCCGGCAAGAATCTCGCGGCGGCGCGCAAACTCGTCCAGCAGGACAAGGTGTTCGCGATCGCGCCGATGAGCTCGGTGACCTTCTCCGGATCGGACTTCCTACAGAAGCAGAAGGTCCCGACGTTCGGCTGGGGCACCATCCCGCCCTTCTGCGGCCCCAGTTACATGTACGGCTTCGGCGGCTGCATGGTGCCGATGCCGGGCGGCACCATCACGCAGAGCTGGCCCGAGGGCCTGAAGAAGGTGACGGACGGATCGAAGGGCAAGTCCGTGGCGATCCTCGCCAACGACAACGACGCGGGCACCTTCGCCATCCGCACCTACAAGCAGAGCTTCGCCGCCGCCGGCTACAAGGTGACGTACGCCAAATCGACGGTCCCCGCGACCTCCGTGCCCAGCGACTGGTCGGCGTACACCAAGGAGATCCTGCGCTCCGACGGCGGCAAGGCGCCGGACGTCGTCGTCTCCGTGATGCAGACCCCGTACAACATCGGCCTGTTCACGGCCGTCAAGCGCTCCGGATTCAAGGGCGTGATCACCGACCCGACCGACTACGACCCCGGCCTGCTCGCCAAGAGCGCCACGAAGAAGGCGCTCGACGGCGTGCACATCCTCCTCTCCTTCCAGCCGTTCGAGCAGAACACCGCGGCGATGAAGCAGTTCAAGGCCGACATCAGGAAGACGGCCGGCGAGGACGTGCCGCTCAACATGCACATGATGACCGGCTATATGTCGGCGGACCTCTTCCTCGCCGTCGCCGACAAGGCGGGCAAAGACCTGACCGTCGACTCCTTCCAGGAGGCGGCCAACGGCTTCTCCGACCAGGACACGATGGTCGGCGACCGCAGCCTGCCCAAGGGCCAGAAGGAGTCGTTCGGCTGCGGCGCGCTCGTCCAGCTGAAGGGCGGCAAGTACGAGGTGTCGGCGCCCTTCACGTGCTACGAGCCCATCCCCTTCAAGTAGAGCGGCGGGGCAGCCCATGTCCGACCTGCTGGGATTCGTGCTGAGCGGTCTCGTCTCCGGGGCCCTGTACGCGCTGCTCGCGACGGGCCTCGTCCTGTCCTACTCCGCATCCGGCCTCTTCAACTTCGCGCACGGCGCCACCGCCTACCTCTGCGCGCTCGCCTTCTACGAACTCCACTCCGGCTTCGGCTGGCCCGCCGTGCCGACGGCGCTGCTCCTGGTCTGTGTCGTGGCGCCCGCACTGGGCTGGGGCCTTGACCGGCTGATGTTCCGCAAGCTGGCGCGGGTCGGCGAGACCGCGCAGATCGTGGCGACGATCGGGCTGCTCGTCGCGCTGCCCGCGCTCGGTCTGTGGATCGTGGAGCTCCTAGATGACGCGGGGGCGCCCGTCAAACCGGCCGAGAACCAGTTCGGGCTGCCGGGCGTCGGGCCGAGCCCCGCCGAGAACTGGCAGCTCATGGACGGGGTCGGCATCGACTCCGACCAGCTGATCACATGGGTCGCGACCGCCGTGGTCGCGATCGGCCTGTGGGTTCTGGTGCGGCACACACCGCTGGGCCTTCGGCTGCGGGCCGCGGTGGACAACCGGTCGCTCGTGGAGCTACGGGGCATGAGCGCGGACCGGCTCTCCTCGGTGGCGTGGATGCTGTCGTCGGGTCTTGCGGGGTTGGCGGGTGTCCTTGCGACGCCCTTGCTGGGGTTGTCGTCCCACGACTTCACCCTCTTCCTCTTCGTGTCGGCCACCGCCGCCGTGCTCGGGCGCTTCATGTCGGTTCCGCTGGCGTTCGCGGGCGGGCTCGGTCTGGGCGTGCTGCAGAATCTGGTCGCCGGGTACGCGGATTTCGCGGAGAAGATCACCGGGTTCCGTACGGCGGTCCCGTTCCTGATCCTCTTCGCCGGGCTGCTCGTGATGACGCGGCGCCAGCGGACGGCGGGCACGGCGGCGGTGGACGCGCCGCCGATCGACTACCTCGCGGGCAGATCGTGGCTGCGCAGGTGGGGCCCGTGGGCGGTGGGGGGCATGCTGCTTGCGCTGTCCTTCTACACGGTGACCACGCCGTTCTGGAGCGGCATCCTCGCGCAGGGGCTCGCGATCTCGCTGGTCTTCGTCTCCTTCACCATGGTCACGGGGCTCGGCGCGATGGTGTCGCTCGCGCAGGCGACGTTCGTGACGGGCGCGGCTCTCGTGGCGGGGCTCCTGATGAGCCACGGGTGGCCGTTCATCGCCGCGGCGACGGTGGGAACGTGCGGGGCGGCGTTGCTGGGCGCCCTGGTCGCGCTGCCTGCGCTGCGGTTGGGTGGGCGGTCCTTGGCTCTGGCCACCCTCGCCCTGGCCTTCCTCGCCGATCAAGTCCTTTTCCAGATGGGGTGGTTGAGGAACGGCGACACCGGGTGGGAGATCCCGCGAGCCGTCTTCGGCCCCGTCGATCTGAGCGACGACCGGGCGATGGGCGTGGCGATGGTCGTCCTGGTGGCGGTGGCAGTGGCCGCGCTGAGTGCGCTGCGGGGGTCAGCGACGGGCCGGGCGATGCTGGCGGTGCGGTCCGCTCCGGCCGCCGCCATGGCCTCCGGGGTCTCGGTCGTGCGGACCAAGCTGCTCCTCTTCACCCTGTCGGCGGGGCTCGCGGGGTTCGGCGGCGTGATGTACGCGTCGTTCAACACCCGCATCACCGCAACGGACTTCACCGCGATGACGGGGCTCGTGTGGCTGGCGGTGGTGGTGGCCGCGGGGGTGCGGAGGCCGCAGTTCGCGGTGGTGGCGGGGCTGGTCTTCGCGATCGTGCCGCATCTGATCGCGGATTACGTCACGGAGTCCGTGCAACTGCCGGTCATTCTCTTCGGGTTGGCGGGGTTGGCGCTGGCCAATGATCCTGACGGGTACTGCGCGGCGGTTTCGGTTCGGCTGCATCGGCGGCGCGTGGCGGGGGGTTCGGCCCTTGGGGGTCACCTCGGACGAAGCCCCGGGGAGCTTGAGGACGAACTCGGCGGAGCCGGTGCCCGACGACCACCGGTGGCGGCGGAGCCGATATCCGGAAGGGGCGGGATCGGGGAAAGAACGCCCGCTCTGGCCCTGCGCGACGTCCACGCGGGCTACGACGGCACCCCCGTCCTGCACGGCGTGACCCTCACCGTCCGCCCCGGCGAGATCGTCGCCCTCCTCGGCCCCAACGGTGCGGGCAAGTCCACGACCTGCCGCGTCGCCGCAGGGCTGCTCACCCCCGCCGAGGGGGAGATCCGCATCGCCGGGAAGGACGCCACCCGCACCGGCCCCGTCCACCGCTCCCGGGCGGGAGTCGTCCTCGCCCCCGAAGGCCGCGGCATCTTCCCCTCCCTCACCATCGAGGAGAACCTCGCCCTGCACCTCCCGGAGGGGGACGCCCGCGACGCCGTGTACACCCGCTTCCCCGGCCTCGCCGCACGGCGCAAGGTCACCGCGGGCTCCCTCTCCGGGGGAGAACAGCAGATGCTCGCCCTCGCACCCCTGCTCCAGCGCCCGCCGAAGGTACTGATCGCGGACGAGCCGTCCCTCGGCCTCGCCCCCCGCGTCGTCGACGAGGTCTACCGTCTGCTGGCCGAACTCCGCGACGCAGGAACGGGGTTGCTCCTGGTGGAGGAGAAGGCCGCCGAGATCCTCGGCATCGCCGACACCGTCGCCTACCTCGCGCAGGGCCGGGTCTCGTGGTGCGGCCCGCGCTCCGAGGTACGGGCGGATCAGCTGACCGAGGCCTATCTCGGCATCGCCGCGCAGGACCGTACCGAAGGAGTGGGCCGGCCATGAGCGAGCGCAGCGACCGCATCATCGAAGCCCGCGGCATCACGGTCAGCTTCGGCGGCATCCATGCCCTCACCGACGTGGACCTGAGCCTGCGCCCCGGCGAGGTCTGCGGCCTCATCGGACCCAACGGGGCGGGGAAGACAACCCTGTTCGACGTCGTCTCCGGCATCCGCCGCCCCGACCGGGGCCGTGTCCTGCTCGACGGCACCGACATCACCCGCCGCTCCCCCGTCTGGCGCGCCCGGCACGGCATGCGCCGCACCTTCCAGCGCCAGCAGCTCTTCGGCCAGCTCACGGTGGCCGACAACCTGCTCGTCGCGCAGGAGTGGCGGGGCGGCGGTGGCGGTTTCGCCGCCGATCTCCTTGCGGCGCCCACCCGGCGTACACAGGAGAAGGGAAGGCGGGCCCGCGCCTCGACCGTGCTCGCGGAGTGCGGACTCGAGGAACTGGCCGACGACTACGCGGGCGCGCTCCCCGTCGGCCGGGCCCGCATGGTGGAACTGGCGCGCGCGGTGGCGGACCCGCCGGGAGTGCTGCTCCTGGACGAGCCCGCTTCCGGCATGACGGCCGGCGAACGGGCCCAGCTGTCGGCCGTCGTCCGGCACCTCGCGACGGAGCAGAACTGCGCCGTACTCCTCGTCGAGCACAACGTCGCCTTCGTGATGGAGCTGTGCGCGCGCGTCGTGGTCCTCGACCTGGGCAAGGTCCTCGCCGAGGGCACGGCGGCCGAGGTACGCGCGAACCCCTTGGTGCGGGACGCGTATCTCGGAACCGCCGCGACCTAGCGTGCCGCGACCTCAACCCCCGTACTGGGCAACGATCTTGGTGAACTCGTACGGTGCCTGCGACACGCCGCTGCACGAGTCCCCCGCGCTGCCCCCGGACGAGCAGTCGCGGTCGCGGTTGACGGCCCAGAAGGAGTACCGCGCGATGTGGTGCTGCTGCGCGTAGGCCAGGATCTTCTTGAAGTCGTTCGTGGTGACGGTCTCGCCCGCCACATCGGTCTTGCCGTTCATCGAGGAGACACCGATGCGCTTGTACGCGTCGGCGTCGCTGTAGCCGTACGCGCTCTTGACCGTGCTCTTCAGGCCTTCGAGGGCGCTGACGGAGGCGTCGCCCATGGAGCCGCTGTGGCTGCCGAAGTCGAACGGCATGACCACCCAGGCGTTGTTGTCGAGGCCGGCCGCCGCGCCGCGCTTGATGAGGTCCTTGCCGGTGGCGTCGGGACCGCTCGGGGTCGTGCCCATGGTCACGTAGGTGACGATGCCGGGGTTCTTCTGCTTGACGATCTTGAGGGCGTCGACCACGCGCTGGCGCACGGTCGCGTTGCTGAACTCCGTGTTCTCGATGTCGACGTCGAATGCCTTGAGCTTGTAGGCGTCGATGACCTTCTGGTACGCCCCGGCGAGCGCGGTGGCGCTGGAGCACTTCTCGCCGAGCTTGGCGCCGCTCCAGCCGCCGACGGAGACGACGATGTCGCCGCCGGCGCCGCGTATGGACTTGATGGCGGACTCGTCGGAGCCGCCCTTCAGCGGGCGGTTGCCGTCCCAGGCCGGATTGCAGCCGCCGTCGGACAGGATGAAGGCGAGCGTGAACCACGTGACGCCGGTCGCGGCCATCACGTCGGTGGGCTTCTGCGGGCTGCCCCAGCCGAGGTACTCGTACGGGGCGGCGTGGATGGTGCCGGACGCCTTGGCCGTAACTGCTGCCGGCGCCTGAGGGGGTGCGGCCGACGACTGCGCCGCCAGGGCGAGGGAGCCCGCCGCGGCGAGGACTGCGGCCGTGGTCAGTGCGGTGAGGGTTCTGCGGTGGGTCTTGCGGGGGGTGTGTGACATGGGGGGTGTGCTCTCCTTTGCGTTGTCAGGAAAGGTTCCTAACGATCTGAAGACGCGGGAGTCCCCTGTTGAGGGGGTTGAAGCAGGGCGCTGCGAGGAGTTCACCGAGCGTTCACATGAGTGTTCTGCGTTCAGCAGCGTGCAATAGAGTCGCGGCATGACGGAACGCGGTCAATGGTGCGGACCAAAAACGACCGGACTTCACTCGCGCGTGTTCAAGGAATGCAGCACCGCACCTGATCGTTGACCATGGGAGTACCACCCGACGACTTAAGGATCGAGAGCTCGTGAGCAAGGTCCCCCCGATCATCCTGAACAATGGCGTCGAGATGCCGCAGCTCGGTTTCGGCGTCTGGCAGGTCCCGGACGACGAGGCCGAGACTGCCGTCGCGACGGCGCTGGAGGCCGGGTATCGCAGCATCGACACCGCTGCCATCTACGGCAACGAAGAGGGCACCGGCAGGGCCATCGCCGCTTCCGGCGTCGCCCGCGACGAGCTCTTCGTCACGACGAAGCTCTGGAACAACGACCAGGGCTACGACTCGACGCTCCGCGCCTTCGACTCGTCCCTGGAGAAGCTCGGCCTCGACCACGTGGACCTGTACCTGATCCACTGGCCGCTGCCCTCGAAGAACCTCGCCGCCGACACGTACAAGGCCTTCGAGAAGATCTACGCCGACGGCCGCGCGAAGGCCATCGGCGTCTCGAACTTCCTGCCCGAGCACCTGGAGCGGCTCCTGGGCGAGACGTCGGTCATCCCGGCGGTCAACCAGATCGAGCTCCACCCTCACCTCCAGCAGCGCGCCGCCCGCGAGTTCCACGCGGAGCAGGGCATCACCACGGAAGCCTGGTCCCCGCTCGGCCAGGGCAAGGGTCTGCTCGAGGTCCCGGCGATCGTCGCGATCGCCCAGAAGCACGCCCGCACGCCCGCGCAGGTCGTCCTGCGCTGGCACATCCAGCTGGGCAACGTGGTGATCCCCAAGTCCGTGACCCCGTCGCGGATCAAGGAGAACATCGACGTCTTCGGCTTCGAGCTCGACCCCGAGGACATCTCGGCGATCAGCGCCCTGAACGAGGACCGCCGCCTGGGGCCGGACCCGGCCACGTTCGACGTGGTCTAGAAAGCCGGACCTGAAG
>NZ_JBNNJZ010000340.1:0-9091 GCF_050270335.1 Streptomyces sp. NPDC059900 | reverse complement strand
GTCCACCTGGCCAAACCACGGGACTACCCATGACCTGCCGACCACCGCGAAGCTCGCGGCGAGGGCGTCGCGCACCCGCGGAACACCCTCACGTCCGCGGGGAGACCTACGGCCCGCGCGGGGAGCAGTACACCGCGACGGCGACCTGGTCGCCGGACTGAGATCCATCCCCGCGTGTGCGGGGAGCAGGAGGGCTGATGAGGGCGGGCGTGACCTGCACAGTTTCCCGGCAGCCCATTCACCCGCCTATTCGGGCGGTATGGTCCTAGTGTCATCTGCGAACTCATCTGGATTCTAATTCGGGAACCCAGCGAGCATTGCTCCGGGAGGACGGCATGAGCGACCAGCCGTGGACCATCGAGTCCATCCGTGACGCCCTCGGCAACCCCGCCCTCGCCCAACGCTTCCTCAGCGAGATCAACAAGGCACAGGCGCACGAACTCCTACAGGTCTTTGCCCGCTGGGAACGCATCGCCAAGGACACCCACGCCGCTGTCGAACGCGGCCGGGAGATCGCAGCAGCCGAAGCCCGCGGCGAAGAGCCCCCCGGCGAATGGATCGACGGCACCGCCCGCCTGGAGGCGGCACGTGACCGATTTCGTGCACACGGCGCCGCCTGACCTGACACCCTGGCCGGGTGTACGAGCTGCGATATGACGCCACCATCGAAGCCGTCTGGGACAGCCTCCCGCAGCCGGCCCGCGACGCCTTCGACCGCGCCCTCATCGCAGCCTGCGAAGACCCCTACGGCGTGACCGAGCCCTACGGCATCGACGACGGCGTTACCCGCACCCTCGCCCTCGACCAGACCGTCGCCGTCCTCCTGCTCACCCACGCGCCGCGGAAGATACTCCGCATCCTCCAGATCACCTACCTCGGCTGAACGCGACGCCCCCGTCGCCCACCGGGCTGAGGAGCATTGCGATGCGCACGGCCGCGGAAAGAACCTCAAGCAGAGGAAGGAGCCGCCGTGGCCGGGGTCGACCGCAAGCACATCCCCGCCCGCGGCACCTGCGACGGCGGGACCGTCACCGTGCGCGACGCGGACGGCAACGAGCCCGGCATCGCCTGCCTCGCCTGCGGCGGGACCGGCGAAGTGGGGACGCTGCAGGACAACGAAGACGACGGTCAGGCCGACTAGCCGACGTCCGGCAGGCCCTCATCCGGCTCCCGCGGCGGTGGCGGGTTGTAGAGACGTTCGGCTGCCCGTGCGTTCTCGCTCCGCACAGACGCCAGCCACGACCACGGATTCGGCAACTCGATCCCGGGACAGACCAGCCGGTGCGGTATCCGGCACATCGCACCCGGCGAAGGCTCGGCATCCCGCGTCCAGCACGCCATCCCAGCTCTGTCGATGACCCAGCGGAAGAACGGCGGGACCATATGCGCCGGAACCTCCGCCACCGGATCCAGTCGCTCCAGCAGCACCCACGCCCCGAACCACGTTTCGAACCGGTCCGCCTCCAGCCCGCACTCCCGGCATACCGGCCGGGCAGGCGGCCCGTCCGCGTCCGCCCCTGCGTCCAGGGCCTCCGCCCGATCCGTCAGTTCCCCGACCCGTCGCCAGTACGCATCGTCCGACTCGCCCGGCTGCCGCTCAGGCAGCGACAGCTCCTCATCGAATTCCCCCATATCCCGAAGGTGCGGCGCGCAACTACTCGGCACACGTCATTCTTCAGGCGGGAGCCCCGCGGCCTCAGCGGCGAGAGGAGGCAGGCGAGCCGTCCCGCGGCGCCCGCAGCCCCACACGGCCCGCAGGACGAGGCCGGATAGGCCCTCTTGTCAACGCTGCCCCGTGGCCTGTCGCCGGCCACGGGAGCGGGATCTAACGAGAGGACTGCGGCGTCGGCCACTTCGGGAACTCCGCCGGACACTTCTCCGCCACGGCACGCAAACCCGGCCTCTGCCGAGTGCTCCTCGCCGAAGTCGAACCACTCGCCCTCCAAGTGCCGATCCTTGGAGTAGGCCGTCAGACAGTCAAGGCGGCATCCGCACGGGCCGCAACTGCGGGATCTACTTCGATGGTGGTCACGTTGTCCTCGCCGAGCCGGAAGCACATCAGGGTGCACGAGTAGCCGGTGCCGGTGCCGATCTCCAGCACCCGGTGCCCGTCGTTGACCTCCAGCTTCTCAAGCATGGCCACCACCGTGGCGGGGGCGGTGGACGAGGAGGTCGGGGAACCCGCCGCTTGGCCGCCGGCCTGGTCGGCGGCCAGGTGCCCGTCGAGCTGGGTGGTCAGCGACTCGTCGCGGTAAGCGATCTGCGTCCAGGCATCCGGGGCGGCGGCAGCGGCCGTGACGGGCTTCCAGCGGCCGCCCTTCGCGGGCAGGAACACACCGGGGTGCAGGAACAGCTCCCGGCGCACGGCCTCCACCGCCGCCCTCCACCGGGGGCTGACCAGGACTCCCGCCTGCGTCAGGCGATCGGCCAGGGCGCGCCGCTGAGGGGCGGTGTCGGTCATCGCGCTACTCCTTGCGTCAGCAGGTCAGCGAATGCGGCGGACATCGCCAGGCCGGTGGATTCCTCCAGCCACGCCCACTGTCCGTTCGGGTTCAGTTCCAGCCACCGCAGGCCGCCCGTCTTGTCCACGGCCAAGTCGAAACTCCCCGACGCCCAGCCCCAAGTGATCCAGACAGGCAACAAGAGCCTTCTTTATGCCGTCGGGCAGGGCCGTCACCTTGCAGGACAGGGCCACTCAGGCCTTGCGCCAGTCCAGCATCCCCGACTCGATCCGCACGGCGAACACCCGCCGGCCGACCACCAGGACACGGATGCCGCCCCTGCAGCCGGGGCGAGGCGATCGCCACGACGGACGCCTCGCCTTGCTCAGGGGCACAGAGGCATCTCCC
Organism: Streptomyces sp. NPDC059900; assembly: GCF_050270335.1. Taxonomy (NCBI): domain Bacteria; kingdom Bacillati; phylum Actinomycetota; class Actinomycetes; order Kitasatosporales; family Streptomycetaceae; genus Streptomyces; species Streptomyces sp. NPDC059900. Next base: position 6,242 of record NZ_JBNNJZ010000340.1, on the reverse strand, counting down.
GGCGGCCCCCGGCGTGCCATCCGCCCGCGCGGCCGGGGGCCCACCGTGCGCTCAGAAGGTCCAGCGCGTGTGGCTGAACACCCCGTCGTCCCTGCCGAAGCCGTAGGCCGTCTGAGGTGCCACCGCGAAAACCACCACACTCCCCTTGCGCATCCCCTCCCCCATCCCGAAGAAAGTGCCCTCCGGCGACGTCATCTGGTCCCCGTACTTCGCCTCATGCGCGGCAATGACCTCCTCCAGCACCGCCGGATCCGTGACCCGCTCCGCCACGCCCTCCACGATGAGGTCAAGCCCCTCTGCGAGGCTGTTCTGTCCAGTGGTGAGCGCGCAGTGCGGGTCCCCGGCGAGGTTTTTCGCCTTCTGCTCCCCGGGGCCGGTGGAGAAGTAGAGCGCGCCGTTGGACCAGGTGCCGATCAACGGCGTGACGTGCAGCCGACCGCCGGGACGCACCGTGGAAAGCCAGAAAACCTCGGCGGCCTCCAGCCGGCGACGGGCCTCGGCCCATTCGACAGCCGTGACCGCCTCAGCCCCCGGGCGCGGATTGGTCGCTGAGCTGTAGCGGGCGTCCAGCTCGCCTACGGGTCGCGATGCGGGCATGCCGGTCTCCTCTCATCCCTTGTCCCTTGTCCCTTGTCCTGCCTGTAACGACCGGCCCGCAGGGCGGGTTTCACCGCTGTGCCCGTCTGCATCTGCCCGCGACCTCGGAACCATGGGCGGCACCAGCTACAGGGTCCATCACCGCGTGTGCGGGGAGCAGAGGGTGAAGTTCAGGTACCGGCCCAGAGTCGCGGGACCATCCCCGCGGGCGCGGGGGTCAGTCTCGCGCCCAGGCATTCGCCGGGAGAGCAGGGCGTTCTGAGCAAATTTCAGAGATCGAACATGTCCACCGTCAAGTTAAACGAGACCTGAGATGCAGCGTATGCGCCCCCAGCCTGAGACAGTAGGAACACCGATTGATTCAAGCTAGGTACAGAGCATCTGGGAGTTCTGTTCCGTTCGTGCCCCGTCCCCGGTCTCTCGCGATCGAACTCAGGTATTTCAGGGCTCGACCGGCAGCGACCGCCATCCGGGGCGCGGCGCCTCCGCGCCCCAGGGGCTTGTGGTCGAAATCCAGGTCCCTGGCCGTCGGCCGGCGAAGTGCCCCCCGCAGAGGCGGCAGATATCCCTCGCGGGACACCGGTGCACGCTTCCACAGGAGCACCGGGTGCAGGTCGCGGGGCAGCCGGCGCACCGCTGACGGGGATCCGTGGACATGGCCGGAGCCGCTGCTCGCCGCACTTGCCTGATTCTTGAACCGGGCAAGGCGCGGCGCTTGATCACCGGCATGTAGCTTTTGGCCATGACCGGTGACTGGCGGAGGGATCGGATCGGGACCGCGCTCAGAGGCGAGAATCCGACCGTGCTGCGACGGCTGACGGCGGGCTTCGCGGTGATCGGCGATGTTCAGTTCCTGCCGGGTTACTCGGTGCTGCTCGTGGACGACCCGAATGTGCAGCGGCTGTCGGACCTGCCGAAGGCGAAGAGGCTGTCGTTCCTGTCTGACATGGATCAGCTCGGTAAAGCGGTCGAACGTGCCTGTCGGCGACTGGATCCGGCTTTCCGGCGGGTCAACCTGGAGATCCCGGGGAACAGGGACTCGTTCTTGCATGCGCACATCTGGCCGCGGTTCGACTGGGAGCCGGCCGCCCTGGTGGGCCTCCCGGTGTGGCTCTATCCGCGTGAGCGGTGGAGTGACGTGCGGTGCAGTCTCGGGCCGCAGCATGATGCGCTGCGGTATGCGATCAGCAGCGAACTCGATCAGCTGCGTTCGGCGGCCTGACACTGCGGCCCCGCCAGGGCAGTGAGGCACTTCTTGGCGGTGCAGACTCGCACGCGGTTGCGGCTCATGGCGCAGGGGCAATCGACTGGGCGCAGGCCCGGCGCGCGGCCTCCCTCGCTCGATCAGCTCGCCCTTCCACCCCGTGAGCGTCGGACACGAGAGATGTGTGTCCTGGGCGCGCTGCGAGGAGAGGGCCTGCTTGGTCACCCGCATTCGTCACCGGCAGCCTGTTCGTGCTGACCGGCGGACTCGGCAATATCGGCGCGCCAGCCACCATGCCCTTGGTCCTGCGTATTCTCCCCTGGGCCCGAACGTGTTTCACTGCGGCCATGACTGACGGAGCATCAGATAATGAAGCGGACTACATCGTCGTGGGCGCCGGCAGCGCAGGGTGCATCGTCGCGCGCAGGCTCGCGGATACCGGTGCGAGCGTCATTCTGGTGGAGGCGGGCGCGGATCGGCTTGACCGTTCGCGCGTCATCCGAGTCCCGGGCATGATCTCGATCATGCACTCCGTACCCCAGGTGAAGAAGCGTTTCGACTGGGGCTACTACACAACTCCGCAGGAGCACGCGGGCGGCCGCCGGATTCCCGTCACCCGCGGCAAGCTGCTCGGCGGCTCCAGCGCCATCAACGGCATGCTCTTCGTCCGTGGTCACCGGCGCAACTACGACGACTGGGCCGCGGCAGGCTGCACCGGCTGGTCACACGCCGAGATACTGCCCTCCTACAAACGCATGGAGGACTGGGAGGACGGCGCGAGCGAACTGCGCGGCGCCGGGGGCCCGGTGGCGGTGACCCGCCAGAGCGGTCTCACTCCGGCGTCCCACGCGTTGGTGGAAGCATTCGGCGACGCGCTGGATTCACCCCGCAACGACGACTACAACGGAACCGAACAAGCAGGCGTCGGCGTCGTGCAGATGAGCGCCCGAGACGGTGTCCGCTACAGCGCCTCGCACGCCTATCTCGGTGACGACCGGCCGACCGGCCTGAAGATACGTCCGGCGGCCATGGTGACGCGCGTGGTACTCGAAGCGGGACGGTGCGTGGGGGTGGAGATCACCGACGGCCGCCGGCAGCGGCAGATACTGCGCGCCGGGCGCGAGGTCGTGCTGTCGGCCGGTGTGGTGGGCTCGGCGCAGATACTGCTGCTCTCCGGGATCGGTCCCGCGGAGCAACTGCGCGGCCTGGGGCTCGATGTGGCCGCCGAACTTCCGGTCGGGCGAAACCTCCACGACCACCTCTTCGTACCGATGACCTTCCTGGCCCCCAGCGCACAACACCGCGGCACCGCAGGCCATTTCTTCGCCGGGATGGTCTCGGAGGCGGTGCGCGGCGGCGGTTGGCTGGGACGTACCGTTTTCGAGGCAATGGCCTTCGTACGGACTGCCGCAGCCCAGACTCCCGCCGATCAGCCCGATCTGCAGCTGCTCGCCCTCCCCTGGTCGTATCCGAGTCCCAACCAGGACGCTCCCGTCCGTCACGCCGTCGACAAACGGGCGGCGCTGACGGTGATGCCGACGCTCATCTACCCCAAGAGCCGCGGCGAGTTGCGGCTGGCCTCCGCCGACCCCGCCGTCGCCCCACTGATCGACCCGGGCTTTCTCTCCGATCCTGATGACGCCCGTTTCCTCGTCGCCGGCATGAAACTCGTGCGGGAGGTCATGGCGCACAAGCGCCTCACGGAGGTCGTCACCGGCGAGCTTCATCCGGGCCCGGCTGTCGCCGACGAGGCGGACCTCGCACGCGAGCTGCCGCAGCGCATCCACTCCGTCTACCACCCGGTCGGCACCTGCAAGATGGGCGGATACGAGGATGAGGACGCCGTCGTCGATCCTGAACTGAGGGTGCGCGGCATCGAAGGCCTGCGCGTCGCCGATGCCGCCGTGATGCCGAGCATCACGGGCGGGAACACCAACGCTCCCGCCATGCTGATCGGTGAGCGGTGCGCGGAGTTGATGACGCAACACGGCAAGTAAGCAGGCGTGGCAATCCCTGCGTGCGCGGGGAGCAATTGGTGTGCCGGTTCACGTGAGCCGCCAGGCGGGGGCCGCCCCCGCTTGCGCGGAGAGCGGATTCGCTGACCCGGGTGTTCACCGGTGAAGGCGACCGATAGTTTCCTCGATCCAGCCCGCGGTGGTGTCTGTCCGGCAGCGGGGCTGGCTCAGACGCGCAGGATCCGAGTCGGACGTTCCGCTTGGCCGCTCCGGGCGCCACGGCCGGCCGGAGGTTGCCGAGGTGGGCGCCTGCCGACAGATACGCTGCAGATGTCGCCGAACGCCGGCGAGGCGGCGAGGCTGCGAAGCGGCGAGCTTCCGTGTCCCGTACCGCTACCCCGTGACGCGGATGCTCGAGGACCTGTCCAGCGGCCTCTGGGAAAGCGGGAGGGCTCGGCCCGAGGTCCAGGAAGTCCGCCCGTTCGGACAAGCACGCTCGGCGGACTTCACGCATTCACAGACGGTGTCAGGGCATACGGGCAGCTACGGCAACTCGACTGATATTCAGCACAGATGGGTGTGATGTCATGACATTCGCCGTGCTTACAGTGACCTACGGCAACTACGGGCATCCTCCTGAGCACTCCGGGATGCGGCCGGGCAACGGAATGGCGATCGCCGCTCTTGTGCTCGGCATTCTGGCGATCCTGCTCTTCTGGACGGTCATCGGTGGCGCACTGCTCGGCCTGCTGGCGGTGATCTTCGGCATCATCGGCGCGCGCAAGGCGCGTGGGGGCCGGGCGCCTCACGGTGTGATGTCGATCATCGGTGCGGTGCTCGGCGGGCTCGGCCTGATCGCGTCCGGCGTGATCATCGCGATCGGCGCGTCGATCCTCAATTCGGACGAGTACAAGAACTTCGACGACTGCATCAAGCACGCCGACACAAAGAGCGAACGTGACGCGTGCGCGAAGGACTTCGACCGCGAACTCAACGACTGACCCGCCCCGCGCCCCATGCCGTCGGTACCCGAGCGTCCCTTGATCCGCGTCGCCTCCATGCGCCGTAGACGTTGTGCGGGAGGTGGGGAACACCTGCCGGCGGAAGGCACGGCTCAGGGCTGAGCTGTTGGCGGCGAAAGGTACGCCGGGCCGGGCGGATCCTGCGGGCATCGCGGCCCTGTGGGGCCGGGCGCGAGGCCGGTGACACAGCGAAGGCAGGTCAGGCGGAGGGCAGTTGCGGCGTTCCAGCGGGGGCGGAGCCGTTGCCGTTGGCGGGCGGCAGCGCAGGCAGCTGGTCGGGGGCGGGGAGCTGCGCGGGCGGCAGCGGGTCGAGGCCCTTCTCCGCACGCAAGTGTTCGGCGTCGGCTCGTCTGAGCTCAGCCCGGGCCAGAAGAAGGGCGGCCTCGCCTTCCTTCTCCGCGCGGACCACGCCCGCCTCCCCTTCCAAGCGTGCGCGGACGATGGCGGCCTCTCCTTCCCTCTCCGCGCGGGCCACCAGCGCATCACCTTCCAACTGCGCCCGGGTCACGGCAGCCTGCCCCGTCGAGGCGGCGCCGCTCCCCTCCCCGGTGTCCTTCTCCTTGGCACCCCATGCCCGGAGGACCTTCGGGATGAAGGCGAACCCCAGGGCGACCAGGCTCGGAGCGCTGACCACCACGGCGGCGATCGCAGGTGCATCCACAACCCCGAAGCCGGCGCCGTCGACGGAGGAGAGCACACCCCGGAGGCCTGCGAGCAGGACAGCGAGGAGAGTAACGACCAGGTATGCCTCACGGTCGGGGAAGCGCGTGGGATCTTGCAGGGCGCGCCTGTCGGTTGCGGAGGCCGAGCTGTCCAAGGAGCCGTCCGCCCTTCTCCTCCTCCTGGTCCACCACGCGGCGAACGCGTGCTCGACGTCAGGACTCACGAAGAACGACGCGCCCAGGACAAACCAAGCACCGAGCAGCAACTTCCAGACCCACGGCTCGCCACTGTCCCGGGCTGATACGGCAACGAGCACGAGGCTGAGAATCACCAACATCCGCACTGCGCTGAAGACGCGGCGGACGACGGCCAGCCCGTGAGCGTACAGAGAGTGTTCCCGCGTGTTCATGCCACCAGAGTGGCGGACGAACGTCGCGCCCGGGAGGTATCTGAAGTATCCGGACTCCGCCTGAATGCAGGCGCGGGCGGTGTCGGCCGCAGGGGAGGACGGATCTCCAACCTCTGGCTTCGGGGGCGGGTGTTCCATCCAACCAAGCTGCCGGCGGCGGCAGTGAAGCCGGGACCTCGACCAAGACGGCCAGGCTGCTCACTTCCCTGACGCGCCACCATCCGCGCCCGCCCCCGCCGAGCAGCAGATCAGTATCCGACTCTTTGTCGAACTGCACGGTGCCCTGCGGACCCACTCCCCCGGCAAGCCCGGGGCCCCGCCCTCAGGATGTCACCGGAATACCGACCAAAGGGGCAAAGGGTTGATCCTCACGGTACGGGCGTGGACTTCGC
>NZ_JBNNJZ010000339.1:0-9109 GCF_050270335.1 Streptomyces sp. NPDC059900 | reverse complement strand
GGCTACGTCCATCTGGAGACACTGCCGCTGTACGACGTGTTCGCGGGCGGGGTCCTGGAGCGGATCCCCGCCCACCTCACTGCATCTGCCGCCGCACCAGCTCGTGCAACCGACCGCCCGTGTCCGCCAGCAACTGTGCGGGCGGCCCCTGCTGGACCACCCGGCCCTCCGACATGACGATGACGCGGTCCGCGTCGAGGACCGTGGAGAGGCGGTGGGCGATGACGATGCGGGTGGCGTTCAGGGCGCGGGTGCTGTCGATGACCGTGCGCTGGGTCTCGTTGTCCAGGGCGCTGGTCGCCTCGTCGAAGAAGAGGACGCGGGGGCGGCGGATCAGGGCCTGGGCGATCATCAGGCGCTGGCGCTGGCCGCCGGAGACCGCGCCGCCGCCGGAGATCATCGTGTGCAGGCCCATCGGCATGCGCTTGATGTCCTCGGCGAGGCCCGCCATCGCGGCGGCTTCCCAGGCCTCTTCCTGCGTGAACGTCTCGGCGCCGCAGATGCAGTCCAGGATCGAGCCGGTGAGCGGCTGCGCGTTCTGCAGGACGACGCCGCACTGGCGACGCACCGCGGCCTGGTCGAGAGCCGAGAGGTCCTGGCCGTCGTAGAGGACGTTGCCGGAGACCGGCTTGTCGAAGCCGATGAGCAGGCGAAGGAGGGTCGACTTGCCGCAGCCGCTGGGGCCGACGACCGCGACGAATTCGCCCGGCCGGATCGACAGGGACACGTCGTCCAGGACCAGCGGGCCGTCGTCCGCGTAGCGGAAGGAGAGGCCGCGGGCCTCGATCTCGCCCTGCAACTCGCCCGGCTGTGTGCTCGCGCCGCGCACCTCCGGCTCCTCGTCGAGCACCGGCTTGATCTGCTCGAACATCGGCAGGACCGCCGCCGCCGAGATCAGCGCACCGGTGAGCTGCGTGACGGAGGTCAGGAGCATCGTCACGGCGGTGCTGAAGGTAAGGAACTCCCCTGCCGTGAGGCTGCCGCGGGCCGGTCCCGCGAGGAGGATGAACATGACCAGCGTGCACAGCGGCAGGTAGACGGAGTTGAGGACCGTCGTGACGTTCTTGATGCGGCCCGCGCGCTGCTGGAGCTCCCGGCTGCGCGCGAACTCCCCCGCCCAGGCGGCGTAGGCGAAGCTCTCCGCGCCGGCCACGCGGAGTTTGGGCAGACCGCGCAGGGTCTGGAACGCCTGGTTGTTGAGCTTGTTGCTCAGCTCGACCAGGCGGCGCTGCCAGCGCAGTTCCCACAGGCCGAGGGTGAGGAACACTGCCGCGATGACGACCAGCATCCCCAGCGCGGCCAGGGCGAGCGGCACGCTGTAGAGCAGCAGCAGGACCAGGTTCATCACGCCGATCGTGCCCGACTGGAGCGCGACGGGACCGATGCCCGAAAGGACCCGGCGGATCGCGCTGACGCCCATGGCGGCGCTGGCCAGTTCACCGGTGGAGCGCGAGGCGAAGAAGCGCGTGGGCAGGCGCAGCAGGCGGTCCCAGACCGCTGGTTGCAGCGTGCTCTCCATGCGGCCCTCCATACGGAGGATGGTGAGGTTCTGGAGCAGCATGAACGCCGCGGAGACGATGCTCGTGATCATCACCGCCAGGGACACCTGGACGATGAGGCTCTTCTCGCCGTTCGGGACGAACACGCCGAGCACCTGTCCCGTCGCGATCGGCACGAGCGCGCCGATCGCGACGGTCACCAGACCGGCGATCGCCAGATTGCGCAGGTCGGCGCCGGTGCCGCGCAGGCCGAAGAGGAAAAGACGCCACGGCGTCAGCGTCCGCTCCGGCAGCGGGCGGTAGAACATGACCCCCTGCGGTTCGAACTCGTCCGCGTTGCTCTCGTCGATGCGCATGCGCCGCCCGGACGTGGGGTGCACGGACTCGTAGCGGCCGCGCCGCCACAGCAGCGCGACCGGCTGCCCGCTGGCGGCGCGGTGCCCCACCAGCGGCCCGGTGTTCTCGCGCCACCAGCGCCCGTCGAGGCGGACGGCACGGGTGCGGATCCGCGAGGCCACCGCGACCTGCTCCACGGGGTCGATCCGGTCGCTGACCGCACCGCCCTCTGCGGCACCGGACAGGGTGATCCCGGCAGCCTCCGCGACCAGGCGGCAGGCCGCGTACGTCGCGTCGTCCCCGCCCCGCGATTCGCTGCGGCGCGCACCGCCGCCCCGGCCGGAGCGGCCGATGGAGGCGATCAGCGTGCGGTCGGCCTGCTCGCGGACCGTCTCGCCCGCCTTGATGCCGGCCGCGGTGCGGTCCTCGTGGGCCCGTTCCAGGCGTTCGATCCACCGGTCGAGCGTCGAGAGGAGGCGGTACTGCTGGTTGACCATGCGCTGCCACATGGCGGCGTCCATGAGCAGGTCGCCCGCGGCCTCGGCGCTGTAGGCGGAGCCGTACTGCAGGCTGCCCGGCGCGAGCGGCATCCAGAGGATGTCGTCGTCGGTGACCACGTCGTCGGCCATGGTGCGGCCGTCGAGCGGCGCCTCGAACAGGACCCGGTGGCTGCGTCCGATGCCGAGCGCGAAGGCGTGCTCCAGGAGACTCAGGGCCTGGTCCTGGGTGTCGTACTGACTGGGGTACTGCTGCTCGTAGGCCCAGGTGTCGCCGTAGTCGGGGCGGTACAGCTCGCGCAGCGGGATGCGGCGCAGCTCGCAGCCCTGGAGCGGGCGTCCCACCAGGGTGTGCTGGGGGCCTTCGACGGGGCCCAGGAGCAGGGTGCCCGGTTCGAGGCGGCCCAGGAAGTGCCAGTGGCCCTGCTGCACGGCGTCGACGGCGAACAGGTCGAGCGCCCCGGCCACGACGAGCCAGAGCACCTGCGGGCCTTCGAGGTGCACGCTGCGCAGGCCGGTGCAGTCGGCCGGGGTGCCGAGCGCGCCGAAGGCGGCGGCCACCGCGTCGTCGGTGTACGGGGTGTACTGCTCGGGTACCGAGGTCACCTCAGTGCTCCTTGACCAGGTCGGCGTAGGCTCCGCCGGCGGCGACGAGGTGTTCGTGGCGTCCGCGTTCCACGACCGAGCCGTGGTCGAGGACGACGATCTCGTCGCTGTCGCGCACGGTGCTCAGACGGTGCGCGATGACGACGCAGGCGCAGCCGCGGCGGCGCAGGTTGTCGATGATGACCTGCTCGGTCTCGGCGTCCAGGGCGCTGGTGACTTCGTCGAGCACGAGGATGCTGGGGCGCCGGACCAGGGCCCTGGCGATCTCCAGGCGCTGGCGCTGGCCGCCGGAGAAGTTGCGGCCGTCCTGTTCGACACGGCCGTGGATGCCGCCGGGCCGGCGGGCCACGACCTCGTACAGGCAGGCGTCCTTGAGGGCGGCGATGACGTCGTCGTCGGGGATGGAGGGGTCCCACAGGGCGACGTTGTCGCGGATGGTGCCCTCGAAGAGGAAGACGTCCTGGTCGACGAAGGAGACGGAGGCCGCGAGCGCGCCGCGCGGGATGTCCTCCAGGCGCTGTCCGTCGATGCGGATCGTGCCTTCCCAGGGGCTGTAGAGCCCCGAGATCAGCCGGGAGACGGTCGACTTGCCGCTGCCGGAGCCGCCGACGAGCGCGACCTGCTGCCCGGGGCCCACGGAGACTGAGAAGCCGGTCAGGAGCGGCTTGTCGAGCGGGCTGTATCCGAAGGTGATGTCTTCCAGGGTGACGTGGCCCTTGAGGCGCCGGGTGCTCGCCTCCGGTTCGGGGCGGGAGTAGAGCGTGTCGACGGGGAAGTTCTCGACGTCCTTGAGCCGTGCGACGTCGGCGCCGAAGTCCTGGATGCGGCCCGCGACGCCGTTGAGCCGGGTGATCGGCGCGGTGAAGCGGGTGACCAGGGCCTGGAACGCGACGAGCAGGCCGATCGACAGATGTCCTTCCACGGCGCGCAGGCCGCCGATCCACAGGATCAGGGCGCTGTTGAGCGTCGCGAGGGTGGGCGCGGCGACGCCGAGCCAGGCGCTGGGCACGCCCAGGCGCTGCTGCTGCTCCAGGGTGGTGGCGTGCTGGCCCGCCCAGCGCCGGAAGTAGCCGTTCTCGCCGCCGGTGGCCTTCATGGTCTCGATCAACTGAAGGCCGGTGTACGAGGTGTTGGTGAGCTTGGCGCTGTCGGCGCGCAGCTTCTGGGTGCCGGTGGCCCGCAGCCGGATGACGATGCGCATCGCGACGATGTTGAGGAGGGCGATGCCCACGCCGACCAGCGTGAGCTGCGGGTCGTACGTCCACAGCAGGGCCGCGTAGAGGAGTACGACGATGCCGTCGACGCCCGCTGCGGTCAGGTCGCGGGCCAGCGTCTCGGCGACCGCGTCGTTGGACGCGAGCCGCTGGACGAGGTCGGCGGGGCTGCGCTGGGCGTAGAAGGTGACGGGAAGGCGCAGCAGATGGCGCAGGAAGCGGGCACTGCTCAGCGTCGAGGAGATGATGCGCCCGCGCAGCAGATTCGCCTGTTGCAGCCAGGTCAGGACGACCGTGAGCGCCACCATCGCGCCCATCGACGCGAACAGCGCCCCGAGCAGCGACGTCTGATGGCCGATCAGGAACAGATCGATGTACGTGCGGCTGAGCGCAGGCAGCGCGGCGCCGACCGCGACGAGCAGGAGGCTGGCGAAGAGCGCGGCGAGCATGGTGCCCGTGGTGCCGCGAAGGCGTGCGGGAAGGGCCCGCATGACGCCGGGCCTGCGCCCTCCGCGGCGGAAGTTCTCGCCCGGCTCCAGGACCAGGACGACTCCGGTGAAGCTGGTGTCGAAGTCTTCCGAGGGGACGAAGCGGCGGCCCTTGTCCGGGTCGTTGATGTGCACGCCCCGGCGGCCCAGGCGGCGGCCCGTGCCGTCGTAGACGACGTAGTGGTTGAACTCCCAGAAGAGGATCGCGGGCGCCTTCACCTCGGCGAGGGCGGCCGGTTCCATCTGCATGCCCTTGGCCGTGAGGCCGTAACTGCGCGCCGCTTTCAGGAGGTTGCTGGCCCGTGAGCCGTCGCGCGAGACACCGCACGCGATGCGCAGCTCTTCCAGCGGGACGTGCCGTCCGTAGTGGGCCAGGACCATCGCGAGGGCGGCGGCGCCGCACTCCACGGCTTCCATCTGCAGGACGGTGGGCGTACGGACGGATCGCTGCGGCTTGCCCTTGGACGCGGGGCGCGGCGCGTTGCGGCGGCGGCCCCGCTGGGGCTCGGGGCGGTGCCTGCGGCGGCCGCCGGGGGGCGGCAGTTGCTGCTGGTGCGCCGGGGAGGGGTGCGGTGCGGTCACGGAAGCAGCCAATCGATCGGGCGCTGCTCGGCGAGGTGGAAGGCGCCGGTGGCCAGGGTCATGGAGTCGAGCGCGAAGGGCGGGCCGCCGGCCGTGGACCACTGGTAGCCGGACTTGGTGCCGGAGGAGTTCTCCAGGCGCACCAGGACGGCCACGGGCGGGCCCGCCTTGGTGAACTGCCCGGCCAGTTCCTTGTCGCCGAGGAACCCGCTGATCTTCTGTTCGCTCTGGGCGGCGCGTCCGATCGCCTTCACGCGGCCGCGCAGCGTGCCGTACTCCTCCGTGGGCACGGACTGGACCGTGAGGTCCACCGAGGCTCCGACCGGGACGGTGGCCGCGCTGTCGGCGGGGACGTAGATCATGGCGAGGAGGGGGTCGTCGCTGCCCGAGACGCGTTCGACGGTGGCGACGTCGGCGCCGGTGGTGACGACGGTGCCGATCCTGGCGACCAGCGTGCTCACCCGTCCGGCGGCGATGGAACGTACGACCTTGTCGCCCTGGTCCGTACGGACCTTGAGCACGGGTGCGCCGGCGGCGACGGATTTTCCCTCTTCGGCCAGGACGCGGGTCACCTGTCCGGTGACGGGGCTCTGCAGGACGTAACTGCCCTGGCCGTGGGTGAGGATGCCGGGCGCCTTGAGCGTGGAGGAGATCGAGCCGGTCACGGCCCAGACGCTCGCGGCGGCCATGACGACCACGGTGACGGCGAGGACGAGCAGCCCCTGGGGTCGGGCGTAGCGCACCGGAAGGTCGAGTTCCTCGGGCGACTGCAGCTTGGACAGGGCCTGTTGCCGGAACTGCACGGAACGCTTCCCTTACTTTGCCTGTGGCGACAATGCCTGTGGCGACTTGGCCTGTGGCGTCCGTGAGCCCCGGAACCAGTGGTTCCGGGGCTCACGAATCATGGCGTCTCAGTGAGCTGGATGCTCAGAGACCGGCGGTCAGACCGCCGGCGAGGCCCGTGACGGCGCCGGTGTTCAGGCCGGTGACACCCTCGACGGTGCCCACGACGCCGCCGACGACGCCCGAGACCGGGGCGATGGAGTCAACGGTGTCCGTGACGTTGCCCGCGACACCGGCGACGAGGCCACCGGAGACGTTGTCGAGGTCGGCGTCGGAAATCTCGAGGGTCTCGACCTGGGGGGTGTAGTTCATGGTGTGAGCTGCCCTTCTCATGAATGTCGCAAAGGTGTTTCCAACACTGCGGAATCCGGGGTGCGAATTCCGCGGTGGCCAGGATCAAAGCACGTTCGCACGTCGCACATCCAATCGACGAAGCCGCGTCCGGCGGCGCTTGCAACGACGAATCACCGCTGCGTGCAGGCATGTTCACCGAGTGGGAGCAGCTCCTTCACAAGATTCACAGACGGAAATCCGGTGAGCGGAAGGACTCCTTCCAACAAAGCGGACACACGCACATCAAAACGCGAGTTCTGTGGTCAATACACAAGAGCACTGCGTGCAGCGGACGCCGAATAGCGTGACTGGGCTGCGCATTCGATGTGCAGGTTTATTGAAGGCGTGCTGAATCGTCGCCGAAGGGGACAGTGCGATCGCCCTGCGCGACCACACCGTCGGTGGAGGCACCGGAGGCGATCCCGTGGCCGGGCTCCGGCACCGACTCCGGGGCGAGAAGCACCGAGCGGCGGCCGTCGACACCGACCGGCACGTCGCCGTCGACGGTGACGCGGCGCAGGGTGCGCTCGTGCTCGTCGGAGTCGTCCACTCCGTAGTGCTGCGTGGCGCGGTTGTCCCAGATGGCGACGTCGCCCGCGCGCCACTGCCAGCGCACCGTGTTCTCCGGCCGCTCCACGTGCGACTGGAGTACGCCGATCAGGGCGCGGGAGTCGGCGCCCCTGAAACCGCTGAGCTTCTGCAGGAAGTTGCCCAGGATCAGGGTGCGTTCACCGGTCTCGGGGTGGACGCGGACCACGGGGTGCTCGGTCTGGAACTTGACCGCGGTGAACACCTCGCGGTGCTGTTCGAGCGCCGCGGAGGAGGCGCCGGGGCGGGTGGCGGCGTAGTCGTAGTCGTTGGTGTGCACGCCGCGCACGCTGTCGGCGAGGATCCGCAGCGGCTCGGGCAGGTCCTGGTACGCGGCGGCGGTGTTGGACCACAGGGTGTTGCCGCCGTACGGCGGGATGACCTCGGCGCGGAGGATGGAGAACGCCGGGTACGCGGGCACGAACGTGACGTCGGTGTGCCACTGGTTGGCGCGGCCGCCGCGTTCGTTGTCGATGCCGAGGGCGTAACGGCCGTCCACCGAAGGCACGGTGGGGTGGGCGACGGGGGTGCCGAGCAGGCGGGCGAAGGCCTCGTGGCTCTCCGGGTCGAGGTGCTGCTGGTCGCGGAAGAAGACGACCTTGTGCTCGAGCAGCGCGGCGCGCACGGCGGCCACGGTGGCCTCGTCCAGGTCACCGCCGAGGCGGACGCCGGACAGGACGGCGCCTATGCGGCCGCCTACCTTCTGGACGGCGAGGGCCGGGGTCGTCCGTGCGGGTGCGGGTGCGGAGGTCATGGGGAGTCCCTTCGATCGGGTGGGGGCGCGGGGTGTTCTCGGAACGGAGAGGAGCGGACGCGCCGCAGCGCGGCGCAGATGGCAGCGCGGTCCCGGCCTGGGCTGGGCCCGTGGGGACGCGAAGATGCAGAGGAGAGAGGAGAAGAGAGGAGAGGAGATAAGGAAGGGTCAACTGCCCGAGCGGCAGCGGCAGCGGCAGCGGCAGAAGATGAGAGCGGCGGTCAGGCCACGCGCAGACGACACGCCGCGGAAGCGAGGCGGCCCAGGTCTACGTGGAGCCGCGGGACGAGAAAGGTCATCGCGGTCATGTCCAGGAGCATGGCCGCCCGCCGAAAGCGTGGCAAGCCCTTGCCCGCCCGCTTCACGACCCTGCAATGAGCCCGCCGCCGGGCGCCTGGCCGGCCCCGTGCGACCGGCCGGGATCCGTGCCGCCCGACCGGCGGCCCACGGGGCGTCACCCGGCGGCTTCACCCCATGACCAGGGGCGATACGTTCCGTTCCGGGCGGTGCAGCATAATGCGGCCATGCGGATCTCAGCCAGGGCGGACTACGCGGTACGTGCCGCGCTGCAACTCGCCGCGTGCCAGGACGACGGGCCGCTGAAGGCCGAGGCCATCGCGGACGCCCAGGAGATCCCGCACAAGTTCCTCGAAGGCATCCTCAACGACATGCGGCGCGGCGGTCTCGTCCTCAGTCAGCGCGGCGGCAACGGCGGCTACCGGCTGGCCCGGCCCGCCGCCGGGATCAGCATCGCGGACGTCATCCGTGTCGTGGAGGGCCCTCTGGTGTCGGTACGCGGAGTGCGTCCTCCGGAGCTCGCCTACAGCGGGCCCGCGGAATCGCTTCTTCCGCTGTGGATCGCGCTGCGGGCGAATGTCCGCCAGATCCTGGAGGGCGTGTCCCTGGCCGACGTCGCGGGCGCCGAACTGCCGACCCCCGTCACGGAACTCGCCGCGGACCCTGCGGCCTGGACGAACCCTTAGGTCCCTCCGGCGCCGTCCGCGACCCCGTGCTCAACGCCGGTTGCGCGGGTGGTTGCGCGCGGTGCGTTCGTTGCCGTGCTTGTACGCGCCCGTCCAGCGGGCCATCACCAGTTGGGCATCGCCCGACTCGACCTCGGCGAGGAACTTCTCGGCCCGCGCACCGCGCAGCGTCCCGGCCGCGCGGCCGTGGTGCGTGATGGTCACGCTGGCGTCGGGGCGCTGCTCGTACGTGAATCCAGAAGGTCTCGGCATGGTCGGATGCTAGGCATCCGGGCTGTGGTTCCGGAACCGAATTTCGGTGCGGTGCCGGGGCGGCCGGCAAGGCGGTGCCGGGCCGGCCTGCAAGAAGGACGCCCGTACGACCGCCCGGTGGGTGCTCACACGAC
>NZ_JBNNJZ010000338.1:0-9114 GCF_050270335.1 Streptomyces sp. NPDC059900 | reverse complement strand
ATCTACAACAGTCACCTGATGGACACCAACTTATATATTTTCAGCGGCGTGCGCGACTATCTGCGCCGGGCCGTCGACGAGGCCCGCGCGACGGGGTACACGGAGACGATGCTGGGCCGCCGCCGGTATCTCCCCGACCTCAACAGCGACAACCGCCAGCGCCGCGAGATGGCCGAGCGGATGGCCCTGAACGCGCCCATCCAGGGCACGGCCGCGGACATCGTCAAGATCGCCATGCTGAACGTGCACCGCGCGCTGACGGAGGCGAAGCTCGACTCCCGCATGCTGCTCCAGGTCCACGACGAAATCGTCCTGGAGATCGCTCCGGGCGAGCGCGCCGAGGTGGAGAAGCTCGTCCGCCACGAAATGGCGGGCGCGGTGTCGCTGCGGGCCCCGCTGGACGTCTCGGTGGGCGTGGGCGCGGACTGGGAGTCGGCCGCGCACTGACGGCGCCGGGCCTGAGCGGGGTTTGCCGCCGGACGGACTGGATACGTTCAGCCCGTCCGGCCAACCGGTAAAAATGGGGCACGAACGGGTGTCTGGGCGCCGGAAGTTGTCGTAGTGTCGCCTGAGTCGGCCCGCTGGGGAGCAGTGCTACGGGGAGTAGACCGGAGCGGGCGGCACAAAAGCAGATAGTCGTCCAGGGGAGGGGTCCACGGTCATGGCGGCGGTATTCGGCAGGCGGTTGCGCAGGGGAGCGGTGACCACCGCGGTGGCCGCCGCGGCGGTGGCGGCGCTCGCGGCGTCCCAGGCGCCGGGCGTGACGGACGTCCCCCGCGACGAGCGGGCGGGAGCCTCCGGCGCCACACCACCGGCCGAGGACTCCGCGACCGGCAACTCCCCTTACTACACCGACCTGCCGGAACTGAAGAGCCCGGTCCCGCCGACCGGAGCGCCCGGCGGCGGTGACGACACCAAGTCAGAGATCCCGGCCACCGTCCTCGACGCGTACAAGAAGGCCGCGGACTCCATGGGCACCACCAAGCCGGGCTGCAACCTCCCCTGGGAGCTGCTCGCCGCGATAGGCCAGGTCGAGTCGGGCCAGGCACGCGGCGGTCGCGTGGACGCGAACGGCACGACGATCGCCGGGATCCTCGGCCCGCCCCTGAACGGCAACGGCTTCGCGAAGATCACCGACACCGACAACGGCGTGTACGACGGCGACAAGACGCACGACCGCGCGGTCGGCCCCATGCAGTTCATCCCCTCGACGTGGGAGACCTGGGCGCAGGACGGCAACGGGGACGGCAAGAAGGACCCGAACAACATCTACGACGCTGCGCTCGCCGCGGGGCACTATCTCTGCGCGAGCGACCGCGACCTGTCCGTCGAGGCTGATCTGCACAAGGCGATCCTGAGCTACAACCACTCCAGGGACTATCTGAACCTCGTCCTGACGTGGATGGACACCTTCCGCAGGGGTGCGCACGAGATCCCCGACGGCACGGGCGACCTGCCGGGCGACCGCAGCGACGGCAACGGCCCGATCGTGAGCCCGAGCCCCACGCCCCCGGCGTCCCCCTCGCCCTCGCCGAAGCCCCGGCCCGGCGGCGACAAGCCCTCCGGCAACGGCAGCGACAAGCCCGGCAACGGCAACGGCGGCGGCAGCAGCGACCCGACCACGCCCCCGCCGTCGGGCGGCGGCTCCGAGAGCCCCGACCCCACCCCCTCGCCCACCGAGCGGGTCAAGAGCCTGGAGGACGCCGGCACCGGCAAGCTCTCCGCGACGGCGGGCGAGGCCTTCGCCGAGCGCGTCGAGGTGCGCACGGAGTCCGCGTCGGGCGCGGGCGTGGCCAAGGCCAAGGTGAAGTTCGCGATCGTCGGTGACACCGACGCGCGCTTCCCGGGCGGCGCGACCAGCGCGACGGTCACCACGAGCGCGTCGGGCAAGGCCACCGCCCCGGTGCTCAAGGCGGGCGAGAAGACGGGCGAGTTCACGGTCCGTGCCACGGTCGTCGGACGCTCGCTGCCCGCCCTCGGCTACAAGGCGACGGTCACCGCACGGCAGGCCGACACCCTTGCCAGGACCAGCGACAAGGCGCTGACCTGCGAGCCGGGCAAGGAGTTCGCCGACCAGGTGGAGGTCAAGGCGACGTACAAGGGGAAGGCCGCCGACGGTGTCGTGGCCACCGCCACCATGGTCAAGTCGGCGTCCGACGCCACGGCCAACGACAAGGGCCCGTACTTCAAGGACGCGGACGGCAATCCGGTCCGCACCCTCAAGGCCCTCAAGACGGACGCGAACGGCCTGCTCAAGCTCCCCGAGATGTACGCCGACGACACGGCGGGCACGTACACCTTGCGCATCACCACCGCGGGCGGCGCGACGCTCACGGTCGAACTGAAGGTGGCGGCCCCCGCGGCCTAGCCGCAGAGCCGCCGCGTCCCGCACGCACGACCCGCACGCAACGCCCCTGCGCCCGCCCGGCGCAGGGGCGTTCGTCTGTGTGCAACGTGTTCTCATCTGGCCGCCGCGTTGCTACGGTGCCCCAGCCCTGACGCCCTGTCAGTTCATGCCGGGAGGATCCGCATGCGCGCTCTCATCGCCGCCGCGACCGGTCTTGCGCTCGCCCTCGCCCTTGTCCTGACGATCACGGCGATGGGCGCCCCGCCCGGCGAGACATCACCCGAGCCGCTGCTCACCACCGTCCCCAAGCACCCGTAGGGAGGGCCGCCGCGATGCGCCGCAAGGCCAGCCTGATCCTGCTCGCCTTCGCCGTGTTCTTCACGGCGATGTCCCCGCTCATGCGCTGGTACGCCTTCCCGCGCCTCGCCAAGATCCCGCCCAGCCAGTACCAGGAGGCGGTCCTCGAGGCGAAGAACCCCACCCTCATCGACTACGGCAGCATGACGGCCAAGAAGATCGACAAGGTCACCATCGTGCAGACGCTCAAGGGCAACGTGGAGGCCTCCGAGAAGATCGAGAAGAGCGCCGACCGCGATGTCGTCGTCTGGGACGCCTTGTCGTACATCCAGGACGGCGACGGAAAGATGGTCTCCAAGGTCCCCGAGCGCTACATCTTCGACGCCCACAGCCAGGAGCCGGTGCACGCGACCGGCGAGATGGTCGACGGGGACCCGGTCAAGCGCGAGGGCATCGAGTTCAAGTGGCCGTTCCTGACCGAGAAGCGCGACTACGAGTACTTCGACGCCCAGGCCCGCATCACCCGGCCCATCCACTACAAGGGCACGCAGACGTTCCGCGGCGTGGAGGTCTACTACTTCGAGCAGACCATCCCCTGGACCAAGGTGCCCTTCCCCAAGACCATGCCGGTCAAGGGCATCACCCCGAAGTCCCTCGCCAAGACCGGCACCACACGCTGGTACACCACCGTCCGCAAGTTCTGGGTCGACCCCACCACCGGGGCTCCCGTCTACGGCGAGGAGATCCAGAAGAACGAGCTGCGCGGCGGCACGCTCCTGGGCGGCCGCGACAAGGTCACGGTCTTCGCCGGGCACGTGAAGATGCGCGAGGACTACATCAAGGACACGGTCGAGCTCGTGAAGTCCCAGCGCGTCCTGGTCCTCCTCCTGACGTCCTATCTCCCCTGGGGCTTCCTGGGCCTTGGCCTGCTCCTGCTCGCCCTCTCCCTGTGGCTGGAGGCCCGCAGCCGCAGGCCCGGCGACCCGGAGGCCACGGCGGCGCCCGAGCCGGAACCGGTCAACGCCTGAGCCGGGCGTTGGTGAACCGCGTCGCCTCGGCCGCCGCGGGATCCTCCGGCCACGGATGCTTCGGATACCGCCCGCGCAGCTCCGCCCGCACGGCGCGGTAGCCGTCCCGCCAGAAGGACGCGAGATCGGCGGTGACGGCGGCCGGGCGCCCGGCGGGGGACAGCAGATGGACGAGGACGGGCACGCCGCCGTCCGCGATCCGGGGGGTCTCGGCGAGCCCGAACATCTCCTGGAGCTTCACGGCCAGCACGGGCTGTTCGGGATCGGAGTAGTCGATCCGGATCCGCGACCCGCTGGGCACCGCCACCCGCTCCGGGGCCAGCGCGTCGAGGCGGGTGGCCTCGCCGGTCGCCCACGGCAGCAGCCGGTTCAGGGCCTGCCCCGCGTCGATGCGCCGCAGATCGGCCCGCCGCCGCGCCTTGGACAGCTCGGGCTCCAACCACTCGTCCACGCGCGCGTGGAGGGCACTTTCGGATACGTCGGGCCAGGGCGCCCCGAGATGCCGGTGCACGAACGCGAGCCGCTCCCGCAGCTCCCGCGCGCCCTGCGACCAGTGGAGCAGCGAGGTCCCTTCTTCCCCGAGACCCGCGAGCAGCCCTTCCCGTACGAGTTCGGGGGCGGGCTTCTTCAGGGGCCGCACCGCCAGCTCCACGGCCCCCAACCGCTCGACGTGCCGCGCGACGAGGTCCCCGTCGGCCCAGGCGACCTCGTCCCCCTCGGCGTACAGCGGCGCGGCGGCACCGCGCGCGACGTCCTCGTCGATGTGCCCGCCGAGCAGCACGCGCGCGTGCCCGGCACCCACCGGCCGGTCGGCCACGGCCACGGCGATCCACTCCGCGCCGGTAAGACCGGACCCCGGCCGCACCTCGGCCCGCGTCCCGTTCACCATGAGATACGAGCCGTCCCCGCGCCCGCGGGCGACCCGCTCGGGAAAGGCGAGGGCGGCGACGAGCCCGGCGGTGTGCTCATCGCTGCCGCTGCCGTCCTGCCGCGCCGAAGCCACGGCAGGCGCCGCACCCGCCGAGCCCTCGGCGGCAGCGGCAAGCCTGCGCACCTCCGTGCGCCACCGCGCCGCGTACCCGTCTCCGCCCCGCCGGGCCGCGCGCCAGGCCGCCGCGAGGTCGTCCCCGTACTCGCGCGGCGGCTCCTCGCTCAGGAGGGCCACCACCTCCGCCGCACGGCGCGCCCCCACGAGGGGAGCCGCGTCGAGCAGGGCCCGCGCCAGGCGGGGGTGAAGACCCACCCGCGCCATCCGCGTGCCCCGCTCCGTGACCCGCCCCGACTCCGGGTCCACCGCGCCCACCGCCGTCAGGACGCCCCGCGCCGCCGCCATCGCGCCGCCCGGCGGCGGATCGAGCAGGGCGAGACCGGAGGCGTCGGGATCCCCCCAGCAGGCCGTCTGGAGGGCGAACGCGGCAAGGTCCGCCAGCTTGATCTCCGGCGCGGGAAAGCGCGGCAGACGGGCATCCTCCGCCTGCGCCCAGCACCGGTACACGGCCCCCGGCGCCTCACGCCCCGCACGGCCGGCCCGCTGCCGGCCCGCGGCCTGCGAAGCCCGTACCGTCGTCAGCGCGCTCAGCCCGCGCGCGTGGTCCACCCGCGGCTCACGCGCGAGCCCCGCGTCGACGACCACCCGCACGCCGGGCACCGTCAGGGACGACTCCGCCACCGACGTCGCGAGGACCACCCGCCGGGTGCCGTCCGCCGAGCCCGCGAGCACCGCGTCCTGCACCGCCGCGGGCGCCCGCCCGTGCACCTGGAGCACCTCCGCGGGCGCGTCCCCCAGCTGTCCCGCCACGCGCGCGATCTCACCGACGCCGGGCAGGAAGCAGAGCACGTCCCCCTCCCGCTCGGACAGCGCCCGCCGCACCACCGACGCCACATGCGTCAGCAGCGCCGGATCCACCCGCATCCCGTGCGGCGGCCGCACCGCACGCGCGGGAGGCGCCCACACGACCTCGACCGGATACGAGGTGCCGTGCGCCTCCACCACCGGAGCGTCCCCGAGGATCCGCGACCACCCCTGCGCGTCCGTCGTCGCCGACGCGGCCACCAGGCGCAGCTCGGGGCGCAGCGCGGCCCGCACGTCGACCAGGAACGCCGCCACGGTGTCGGCGTCGAGATGCCGCTCGTGGCACTCGTCGATGATCACCACGTCAACACCGCCGCCGCCGGTCAACTCCTGGTCCCGCTGCAAGCGCTGCAACAGGACACCGGTCGTGACGACCTCCACGCGCGCGCGTGGCCCCACCACCCGCTCGCCGCGCACCGTGTACCCGACGCTCTCCCCGACCTTCTCGCCGAGCAGCCACGCCATCCGCCGCGCGGCGGCCCTGGCCGCGATGCGCCTCGGCTCCGCGACCACCACACGGCGTTCGGGGCCGTCCCCGAGAAGCCCCGCCAGGGCCAGCGGCACCAGCGTCGTCTTGCCCGTGCCGGGAGGCGCGCACAGCACGGCGCCGCCCGGCCCCTCCAGAGCGGAACGCAGCGCGGGCAGCGCGCCGCGTACGGGCAGGTCCAGGGCTTCGTTACGCAGACGGATCACACGCTCAGTCTCGTACGCAGACGAAGATCGCCGACCCCGGGATCAGATTTCCGCGCAACGGGGACCAGCCGCCCCACTCCTGCGTGTTCCACGCGGGCCACTCCGGCTCCACCAGGTCCACGAGCCGGAAACCGCCGGCCACCACGTCGCGCACCCGGTCGCCGATGGTCCGGTGGTGCTCCACGTAGACGGCGTTTCCCTCGTCGTCCTGCTCCACATAAGGAGTGCGGTCGAAGTAGGAGGCCGCCACCGACAGGCCCTCGGGGCCCGGCTCGTCCGGGAAGGCCCAGCGCATCGGGTGCGTCACCGAGAACACGAACCGGCCGCCGGGCCGCAGGACACGGTGTACGTCCTTGAGGACCCGCACCGGATCGGCCACGAACGGCAGCGCCCCGTACGCCGAGCACGCGAGGTCGAAGCTGTTGTCGGCGAACGGCAGCGCCCCCGCGTCCGCCTCCACCAGCGGCACCCCGCCGCCGATCCGCAGCGCGTGCTGCAACTGCCGGTGGGAGAGGTCGAGGGCGACGGGACGCGCGCCCTGCGAGGCCAGCCAGCGCGAGCACTGCGCCGCACCCGCGCCGATCTCCAGGACGTCCTTGCCCGCGAGGTCCTCGGGCGGACCGAGAAGCTCGGCCTCCACTTCGTCGAGCCCTTCGGGACCCCACACGAAACGGTCGTCGCCCAGGAAGGTGCCGTGCTCGATCTGGTAGTCGTCGGCGTTCCTGTCCCACCACCCGCGATTGGCGCGGCTGCTCTCGGTCACACCGGCGTCACGGCGGGTGGCTTCCGGTTCGGGCGTCTCGGGCAGCTCGGACTCTTGGATGATCGGCTCCATCGTCGTACTCTTCCGTCTGGCTGGTCGCGGCTCGGTGCGGCGGGACAGTGCCGGGGCGGCCCCGGAAGCGGTCGCGACAGGGCGCCGTGCGGTCCGTGTGGCCTCATGCGACAGCATTTGTGCCGGGTATGCGGCGGTCCGCCCCTGGGTGTGCGCCTTCGCGCATTGACCGTGTCCGGCTGCCCCCGTATGCTACAAGTTGCGCTGCGAGCCTGCCGTCCTCAGACCTAGCGGGATGCGCTCGCATCTGTTGTATGTCCCCTCGGTTGTCGAGGCGCCTTCCGTTTCTCCGGAAACAGAATCGGCGCTTCCAAGGCTGTCCGGCTTCTTCAGAGCGAAATCGGTTCCGGCGCTAGCAGTACCTACGACTCACTGTCCGTACCGGAGCCCTTTCCCACATGACGAGCAGCACCGAGACCACCGCCACCACTCCGCAGGTAGCGGTCAACGACATCGGTAACGAGGAAGCCTTCCTCGCCGCGATCGACGAGACGATCAAGTACTTCAACGACGGCGACATCGTCGACGGCGTCATCGTGAAGGTCGACCGGGACGAGGTCCTGCTCGACATCGGTTACAAGACCGAAGGCGTCATCCCGAGCCGCGAGCTCTCCATCAAGCACGACGTCGACCCGAACGAGGTCGTCGCGGTTGGTGACGAGATCGAGGCCCTGGTTCTCCAGAAGGAGGACAAGGAAGGCCGTCTGATCCTGTCCAAGAAGCGCGCTCAGTACGAGCGTGCCTGGGGCACGATCGAGAAGATCAAGGAAGAAGACGGCATCGTCACCGGTACCGTCATCGAGGTCGTCAAGGGTGGTCTCATCCTCGACATCGGCCTCCGTGGCTTCCTGCCGGCCTCCCTCGTCGAGATGCGCCGCGTCCGCGACCTCCAGCCCTACGTGGGCAAGGAGCTCGAGGCCAAGATCATCGAGCTGGACAAGAACCGCAACAACGTGGTCCTGTCCCGCCGTGCCTGGCTCGAGCAGACCCAGAGCGAGGTCCGCCAGACCTTCCTCACGACCCTGCAGAAGGGCCAGGTCCGCTCCGGCGTCGTTTCCTCGATCGTCAACTTCGGTGCGTTCGTGGACCTCGGCGGCGTCGACGGTCTCGTGCACGTCTCCGAGCTTTCCTGGAAGCACATCGACCACCCCTCCGAGGTTGTCGAGGTCGGCCAGGAAGTCACCGTCGAGGTTCTCGACGTGGACATGGACCGCGAGCGCGTGTCCCTGTCGCTCAAGGCGACGCAGGAAGACCCGTGGCAGCAGTTCGCCCGCACGCACCAGATCGGGCAGGTCGTTCCCGGTAAGGTCACCAAGCTCGTTCCGTTCGGTGCGTTCGTGCGCGTCGACGAGGGCATCGAGGGCCTGGTCCACATCTCCGAGCTGGCCGAGCGCCACGTGGAGATCCCGGAGCAGGTCGTCCAGGTCAACGACGAGATCTTCGTCAAGGTCATCGACATCGACCTCGAGCGTCGCCGGATCTCGCTGTCCCTGAAGCAGGCCAACGAGTCGTTCGGTGCCGACCCGTCGGCCGTCGAGTTCGACCCGACCCTGTACGGCATGGCCGCGTCCTACGACGACCAGGGCAACTACATCTACCCCGAGGGCTTCGACCCCGAGACGAACGACTGGCTCGAGGGCTTCGAGACCCAGCGCGAGGCTTGGGAGGGCCAGTACGCCGAGGCGCAGCAGCGCTTCGAGCAGCACCAGGCCCAGGTCATCAAGTCCCGCGAGGCAGACGCCCAGGCCGAGGCCGAGGGTGCTGCGGCTCCCGCGTCCTCGACCGGTGCTCCGGCTGCCGGTGGCAGCGGTGGCGGCGGCGGTTCGTACTCCTCGGAGTCGGACGACAACTCCGGCGCCCTGGCGTCGGACGAGGCGCTTGCCGCGCTGCGCGAGAAGCTCGCGGGTGGCCAGAGCTGACTCTCGCCTCTAGGCGGTAGCAGCGGCTGAACGTTGCGGGCCCGCACCTCTTCGGAGGTGCGGGCCCGCGTGTTTGTTTTAGGGTGTCCGTCCGGTGGGGGCCTGGCGCGCAGTTCCCCCCGCCCCATCGGGGTGCTCTACCC
>NZ_JBNNJZ010000337.1:0-9132 GCF_050270335.1 Streptomyces sp. NPDC059900 | reverse complement strand
GGTGTTGTGGGCCCAGCCGAAGTAGATGATGCCGCCGAGGTGGTACTTGGCGACCGCCTCGGCTGCCGTACGGACGCCGAGTTCTTCGAGGTTGGAGTCGATGTCCGCCTGGTCGGGCTCGGTCGCGGAGTGGCCGTACACATGCATCACGAAGAGCTGGCCGACCTTCTCCTCGAGGCTCATGCGGGAGATGATCTCCCGCAGCTTCCGGTCGCGACCGCGGTCGCCGCCGCCCGCCGCGTGGGCTGCGGAGGGCGCGGCGAGGGCCGTCGCCGCGACGGCCGTGGCGGTGAGCAGGGTACGTCTGGAGGCGTTGCGGTGGGACATGTGCGCTCCTTCGGAGACGGAAGCCGGACCGGAGCCGGACTGGGGAAACCGGCTGAAGGAAACTTTCCGGGTGTCACGGATATCCCGAAGATTTCTGCCGGTCAAGACAGGCGGCAGACATGGTGGAGGCGATGGGGCGGTCACTGTGGAGGAGAGGGGCCGCCACCGGCGCTGGTGGAGGGGGGCGCACCGGTGACGGCATGCTGCCGGCCGCGGGCGGCAGAGAGGGTGGTCAGCGTTCGCAGCCAGCAGCGATGCCGACACCGCCGCGCGGAGACTCACCCGACAGCACGACATTTGGACGGCGGTGTCGGCACGCGGGTTCCCGGTAGAGGGCGATTTCCGGAAAGTGGTACGAAGGGGATTCCTGAGGCTCAGGAGGCCGTCTCCACGGGCGCGGCGTCGGGCCAGTGGGCCTGGAGCGTCCGTACCGTCTCGGCGATCGCGGGGCGCCGCGAAGCCCCCTCCCGCCACAGCGCGTAGAGCCGCCGCACCGGCAGCGGATCGAGCCGCACGGTGACCGCGCCGTCCGGGACCGGGCCGCGGCCCAGGCGCGGGATCAGGGCGATGCCGAGGCCCGCCGCGACCAGCGCGACCAGGGTGGGGTTCTCCTCGGCGTGGTGCGCGATGTCCGGCTCGCAGCCCGCCTCGCGCAGGGTGCGCACCAGCCAGTCGTGGCAGACGAGACCCGGCGGCTGGGTGATCCACCGCTCGCCCTTCAGCTCCTCGCGGCGCACGGAATCGCGCCCCGCGAGCCGGTGTCCGGCGGGCACGACGAGATCGCAGAGGTCGTCGCCGATGACGGCCTGCCCGATGCCCGGCGGCGTCGGCAGCGGCGCGATGTCCCAGTCGTGCACCACGGCCATGTCCACCGCGCCCTTGGCCACCAGGTCGATGGAGAGATGCGGGTCGACCTCCGACATCCGGGCGTCGAGCGCGGGATGCCGCCGGGCGAGATCCGCGAGGACGCCGGGCAGCAGGCCGCGGGCGGCGGAGGCGAACGCGGCGATGGTCAGCCGCCCGGCGGGCAGCCCGCGCCGCTCCTCGAGCTCCGTCTCCGCGCGCTCCACGATCGCCATCAACTCCTGTGCGGTGGCGGCGAGATGGCGTGCCTCCTCGGTGAGCGCGACGCCCCTGCCCTGCCGTTCGAGCAGGGTGGTGCGGGTCTCGCGCTCCAGCTTGGCGATCTGCTGGGAGACGGCGGAGGGGGTGTAGCCGAGCGCGGTGGCGGCGGCGCCGACGGTGCCGTGCACGGAGACGGCGTGCAGGGCGCGGAGCCGGGCGAGATCGAGCACGGAAGGGCCTCCTGAAGCGTCGGCGACACCTGTCGGCGTCACTCGATCCATTAGCGTTGCTTCATCCCATCATGCAGAGATCCGCGCTGGTCCTACATGGTCGGGGCGGGTGATCCTCGACGCATGCGACCCGCTCATGTCCTTCTGGCCGTCCTCGTCGCCGCCGTGTGGGGCGTCAATTTCGTCGTCGTCGAGGTGGGTCTCGACCACTTCCCGCCGCTGCTCTTCTCCGCCCTGCGCTTCCTGGTCGCGGCACTGCCCGCGGTCTTCTTCGTGGGGCCGCCGAAGGTCGCCCGGAAGTGGATCGTGGGCGTCGGACTCGTCCTGGGGGTGGCCAAGTTCGGGTTGCTGTTCATCGGCATGGACGCGGGGATGCCGGCCGGTGTCTCCTCGCTCGTGCTCCAGGTCCAGGCGGTGTTCACGGCCCTCTTCGCCTTCGCGGTCCTCGGCGAACGGCCGGGGCGCGTACGCCTGATCGGCATGCTCGTCGCCCTCGCGGGCATCGGCGTCGCGGCGGTCGACGAGGGGGAGGCGGGCCCGCTCACGGCCTTCGCGCTGCTGATCGGCGCCGCGGCCTGCTGGGGCCTCTCGAACGTCCTGACCCGCAAGGCTGCCCCGCCCGACTCCCTCAACTTCATGGTGTGGGTGAGCACGGTCCCGGTGCTTCCGCTGCTCGGCCTCTCGCTGCTCTTCGAAGGGCCGTCCGCGGATCTCGCCGCCCTGCGCTCCCTGGACTGGCAGGGCGCGGGCATCATCGTCTACGTCGCGTGGATCACGACGGTCTTCGGCTTCGGCGCCTGGGGCTACCTGCTGCGCCGCCACCCCGCGTCGACCGTGGCGCCCTTCTCGCTCCTGGTCCCGGTGTTCGGGATGTCCGCCGCTGGGCTCTTCCTGGGCGAGTCGGTGAGCGGGCTCGGGTGGTGCGCGGCGGCGCTCCTGGTCGGCGGGGTGGGTCTTACGTCGCTGGCGGGGGCCGCCGGGCGGGGCGGTTCCGGTGCCGGGCGCGGTGGTCTCGCTGCCCGGCGCGGCGGTTCCGCGGCCCGGCGTGGCGGCCTTGGTGTCAGGCGTGGCGGTTCAGGAGCCGTGACAGGAAGTCCCGTCCCGGACCCAGGAGTTCCGGCAGCGGAGCCGCATCCTCGTACCACCGCTTCTCGTACTCCCAGCACAGCCAGCCGTCCCGGTGCTCACCGCTGAGCAGCGCGTCCACGCACTCGGCGAGCGGCAGCACGCCCTCGCCGAGGGCCAGCGGCGTCGTGTCGTCGGCCGACGCGATGTCCTTCACCTGTACGTAGCCGAGGTACGGGGAGAGAGCCGCGTGGCTCTCGGCGGGGGTCTCGCCGCCGAGCCAGGTGTGCATCACGTCCCACAGGGCGCCCGCGTGCCGGTGTCCGACCGCGCCGAGCACGCGGGTCGCCGCGGCGCCGGTGCGGTGCGAGTCATGGGTCTCCAGGAGGATGCGTACGCCGAAGTCCGCGGCGTGCTCGGCCGCGGTGCCCAGGCGCCGGGCGGCCGTCGCGTCGGCCTCCTCCGCGCCCTGCTCGGTGCCGCCTCCGGGGAAGACGCGGATGAAGGGGGAGCCCAGGTCGCGGGCGAGGGTGAGCAGGGCGTTTATCTCGTCGAGCACGGGCCCGTCGTCGCCGGGAGCCGCCACGCGCGCGTACCCGGAGATGCCGAGGATCTCGACGCCCGCGGCCTTGAACCGGGCCGCCACGTCGGCCCGTTCGGCCAGGTCGATGCCCGGGTGGACCGGCTCTTCGGGATGCGCGCGCAACTCGACGCCCTGATAGCCGTGGGTGGTGGCCAGGTGCAGCACGTCGGCGAGGGGGAGTCCGGGCACGCCGAGGGTGGAGAAGGCGAGTTTCATGACGCAGACCTTAGGGGGTGTCCGTACCGGCCAGGTGCAACTGCCAGTCCTGCCCCACCAGGTCGACGCCGAACGAGCGGTGCGGTTTCTCGTCGACGAGGACGAATCCGTGCCGCTGATAGATGGCGCGGGCTGCGCCCAGGATGTCGTTGGTCCACAGGACCATCTCGCGGTAGCCCACACTCCGGGCGAAATCCACGCAGGCGCCGACGAGTTGATCCCCGATGCCGTGGCCGCGGGCGTCCGGCTCCACGAGCAGAAGCCGCAGCCGGGCGGTCCCCGGCGCCTCGTCGCGCACGCACATCACGCACCCCACGCGCCGCCCGTCGAGCTCGGCGATCCAGGTCCGCTCCAGGTGGGGGTCGTGGTCCTGCGCGAAGTCGGCGACGATCCGGGCGACCAGGCCTTCGTAGTCGATGTTGAACCCGTACTCGGCGGCGTACAGAGCGGCGTTGCGCTCCACGATCCACCCGAGATCGCCCGGCCCCGGCTCACGCAGGAAGGGGCGCGGTTCCGCTGCCCCGCCCCCGCCGTGGCTCAAGATCTCCCGCACGGTGCGCATCGCCTCCGCGAGACGGGCCCGCTGGGCGGAGGGGACGTCCGAGAGCAGCGAACCGACGGCCTCGCTGGACCGCTCGTCGAGCAGAGCCGCGGTCTCGCGTCCCCGCGCGGTGAGCGTGATGCGCTGGCGCCGCGGATCGCGCGCGGAGGGCGCCCGCTCGACGATCCCGCCCTTCTCCAGCTTGGCGAGCAGACGGCTCAGGTAACCCGCGTCCAGGGTGAGTTCGGAGCGCAGATCGGCAGCGTCCAGATGCCGTCCGTGATTGAGCTCGTACAGCACACGGGCTTCGGTGAGGGTGTACGGGACGTAGAGCTGGCGGCTGTAGTCGAGGGCGCCGATGAGGTTCGTGTAGAAGCGGTTGAAGGCCCGGATCTCTTGGACGGGCCGAACGGCGGCATGCGGCATCGCGCATCACTCCAGGGGGGCATCGAGGCGAATCACCCTTGACTGAGTCAACGCTACGCCGGGCGGCCCATGACCGCCATGGCCTGACCGGAACGTACTGCTTCGGGCTGCCGGCCTGATCTCAGCGCGGCGGCGCGGTCGACCCCCGCACCATCAGCTCCGCGGCGATCGTCGCCACGCCGCCGGGGGGTGCCTCCTCCGCGCCCGTGGCGAGGCGGCCCGCGCGGGCGCCCGCCTCGTACAGCGGCAGACGTACGGTCGTCAGGGCGGGCACGGCGTCCACCGAGAAGGGCAGGTCGTCGAAGCCCGCCACCGAGATGTCCTCGGGGATGCGCAGGCCGCGGTCGCGCAGGGCGGCCGCCGCGCCCAGGGCGACCGTGTCGTTGGCGGCCACGATCGCGGTCAGGTCGGGGGCGCGGCGCAGGAGTTCGAGGGTGGCGTCGTAGCCGGACGCGCGGGTGTAGGGGCCGTGGACGGTCAGGTCGTCCTGGTCGCCGTTCCCCGCGGTCCCGGCGCCTGCCGCCGCCAGCGCGTCCCGGTGGCCTTCGAGCCGGTGCCGGGTGGTCGTCCGCTCCACGGGCCCCGCCACGTACCCGATCCTGCGGTGCCCCAGCGTCAGCAGATGCTCCGTGAGCCGCCGCCCGCCGCTGCGGTTGTCGAAGGTGAGGGTGGCCACCGCCGCTTCCGAGTCATCGAGGGGCGGCCGTCCGCAGAGCACGATCCGGGTTCCCGCGTCCGCGAGGCGTGCCAGCTTCGCGGACATCGCGGCGGCGTGGGCGGGGTCTTCCAGGGCGCCGCCGGTCAGGACGAGAGCGGCGGCGCGCTGGCGCTGGAGCAGGGTCAGATAGGTCAGCTCGCGCTCCGGGGAGCCGCCGGTGTTGCACACCACGGCCATCCGCTCGCCGCCTGCCCGCCCGCCGGGGCCGCCGATCTCGGACTGGACGGCGCCCGCCATGATCCCGAAGAAGGGGTCGGCGATGTCGTTCACAAGGATGCCGACCAGGTCGGAGGTGGCCGCGGCGAGCGAACTCGCGGGCCCGTTGAGCACGTAGTCGAGATCGTCCACGGCCTTCAGGACGCGCTCCCTGGTGGCCGCCGCCACGGGGTAGTTGCCGTTCAGCACGCGGGAGACGGTCGCGGGGGAGACCTGAGCACGGGCCGCCACATCCGACAGGGTCACGGTCATCTCGTCGTCCTCCGGTCACGGCTCTGGTCCGAAGCCCTTGTCCGAACCTTGTGCGGCAGGCTAGCTTCTTCCTGGATAGAAAGCGCTTGCTATCCGCTTACCTGCGTCCGGAGGGACCCCTGTGACTCGCAAGACGGTGCGCATCGCCATGAACGGTGTGACGGGACGGATGGGCTACCGCCAGCACCTCGTCCGCTCGCTCCTCGCCCTGCGCGAGCAGGGCGGACTGCCCCTCGGCGACGCCGACGGCACGGTGCTGTGGCCCGAGCCGGTCCTGGTGGGCCGCAGAGAACACGCCCTGCGGGAGATCGCGCGGCGCCACGGACTCGACCCCGAGTCGAGCGTCTCGACCGACTTGGACGCGGTGCTCGCCGACCCGACCATCGACATCTACTTCGACGCGCAGGTCACGTCGGCCCGCGAGGAGGCCATCAAGCGGGCCATCGCGGCGGGCAAGCACATCTACACGGAGAAGCCGACCGCGACCGGCCTCGCCGGAGCCCTCGAACTCGCGAGCCTGGCCAAGGCCGCCGGCATCAAGCACGGCGTGGTCCAGGACAAGCTCTTCCTGCCGGGACTGCTCAAGCTGAAGCGCCTGATCGACGGCGGCTTCTTCGGCAAGATCCTCTCCGTCCGCGGCGAGTTCGGCTACTGGGTCTTCGAGGGCGACTGGCAGAGCGCCCAGCGCCCCTCCTGGAACTACCGCTCGGAGGACGGCGGCGGCATCGTGGTCGACATGTTCCCGCACTGGGAGTACGTCCTGCACGAGCTGTTCGGCCGGGTACGCAGCGTCCAGGCACTGGCCGCGACCCACGTACCGCAGCGCTGGGACGAGCAGGACAAGCCCTACGACGCCACGGCTGACGACGCCGCGTACGGGATCTTCGAGCTCGAGGGCGGCGCGATCGCGCAGATCAACTCCTCCTGGACGGTCCGCGTGAACCGCGACGAACTGGTCGAGTTCCAGGTGGACGGCACCGAGGGCTCGGCGGTCGCGGGCCTGCGCAACTGCCGCGTGCAGCACCGCGCCGCCACCCCCAAGCCGGTCTGGAACCCGGACCTGCCCGTCACCCACTCCTTCCGCGACCAGTGGCAGGAGGTGCCGGACAACCAGGAGTTCGACAACGGCTTCAAGGCGCAGTGGGAGCTCTTCCTGAAGCACGTGTACGCGGACGCGCCCTACCACTGGGACCTGCACGCGGGCGCACGCGGCGTGCAGCTCGCGGAACTGGGCCTGAAGTCCTCGGCGGAGGGCCGCCGCATCGAGGTGCCGGAGATCGCACAGTGACGCTCCTGCTCCCGCGCGCGGACGGCACCACGCGCCCGTACGACCCCCGCCGGACCCCCGCGCAACCGGCGCCCGGCAGCTCCCCCCTCACCTCCCGCACGGTCTTCTCGGCGGCGCACGTCGTCGCGGACCCCTACGCCGACGTTTCCCCGGACTCCCCGGCGGCCGTCGACTGGGACGCCACCCTCGCCTTCCGCCGCCACCTGTGGGCGCAGGGCCTGGGCGTGGCCGAGGCGATGGACACCGCCCAGCGGGGCATGGGCCTCGACTGGAAGGGCGCCGCGGAACTGATCACGCGTTCCGCGGCGGAGGCGAAGTCGGCGGGCGGCGCGATCGCCTGCGGCGTGGGCACGGACCAACTGACGGGCCCCGCGGACCTCCCGACGGTCCGCGCCGCCTATGAGGAACAGCTGGCCCTGGTCGAGTCGAGCGGCGCACAGGTGATCCTGATGGCGTCGAGGGCGCTCGCCGCGGCGGCGAAGACGCCGGACGACTATCTGGGGACATACGGCCACCTGCTGCGCCAGGCGAGCGAGCCGGTGATCCTGCACTGGCTCGGCCCGATGTTCGACCCGGCGCTCACCGGCTACTGGGGGAGCGAGGACCTGGACGCGGCGACCGAGACGTTCCTCGAAGTCATCTCCGCGCACCCGGACAAGGTCGACGGCATCAAGATCTCCCTCCTCGATCCGGGGCGCGAGATCGCTCTGCGCCGCCGCCTGCCCAAGGGCGTGCGCTGCTACACCGGCGACGACTTCAACTACCCCGAGCTGATCGCGGGCGACGAGCAGGGCTTCAGCCACGCCCTCCTCGGCATCTTCGACCCACTGGCTCCGTTGGCGGCAGAGGCGGTGCGGCTCCTGGACACGGGCGACACGAAGGCGTTCCGCGCCACCCTCGACCCCACGGTCGAGCTCTCCCGCCACCTCTTCCAGACCCCCACCCGCTTCTACAAGACCGGGGTGGTCTTCCTGGCCTGGCTCGCGGGCCACCAGAGCCACTTCACGATGGTGGGCGGCTTCCAGTCGGCACGCTCGCTGCCGCACTTCTGCCGGGCGTACGAACTCGCCGACGCCCTGGGTCTGTTCCCGGACCCCGCGCTTGCCGAGTCCCGCATGAAATCCCTGCTCACGGTGTACGGAGTCCAGCAATGAGCAACGACGGCGAGGGCCTGGCGCGCTTCTCCATCAACCAGATGACGGTCAAGCAGCTCTCGCTGCCGGAACTGGTCGCCGCATGCACGCAATTGGGAGTCCCCGGGGTGGGCCTGTGGCGAGAGCCGGTCCAGTCCCACGGCCTGGAGGCAACCGCGAAACTGATGCGCGACGCGGGTCTGACGGTCACCACGCTCTGCCGGGGCGGCTTCCTCACGGCGACCGACCCGCACGCGCGCGTGCGGGCCATCGACGACAACAAGGCGGCGATCGACGAGGCGGCGACGCTGGGCACGGACACGCTGGTCCTGGTCTCCGGCGGGCTCCCCGAGGGCAGCAAGGACCTCCACGGAGCGCGCTCCCGCATCGCGGAGGCGCTCTCGGACCTGGCCCCGTATGCCGAGTCCCGCGGTGTCCGCCTGGCCATCGAACCCCTCCACCCCATGTTCGCCTCGGACCGCTGCGTGGTCTCCACGCTGGCCCAGGCGCTCGACCTGGCGGAGCAGTTTCCGGCTTCGCAGGTCGGGGTCTGCGTGGACACGTACCACGTGTGGTGGGACGACAGGGCCCCCGCGCAGATCGACCGCGCGGGGCGCGGCGGCCGCCTCCACGCCTTCCAACTGGCCGACTGGATCACCCCGCTGCCCGAAGGCGTCCTGAACGGCCGCGGCCAGCTCGGCGAGGGCGCGATCGACCTCCGCTCCTGGCGAGCCCTGGCAGAACAGGCGGGCTACGGGGGCCCCATAGAGGTCGAACTCTTCAACGACACCCTGTGGACCCAACCAGGCACAGAACTCCTCAAAGCAACAACCCAAAGCTACCTACAACACGCCACCTAACCCTGGCCCCTGGGCCCCGCCCAACCCCCTCCCACTCACCCCGCATCCACCCTGACCGAACAAGCTCTCCCACCCACGCCCGTTTGCCCCGCAGTGACGGGGCGGGTGGCGTGCGCTGCGGTCAGTTGTGGGGCGGGTGGTAGTGCGGCTGGGGCGGGGGCGGGTGCTTCGGCCAGGGTGAGGCGTGGGCGGTTAGAACAGCGGGGGAGGGG
>NZ_JBNNJZ010000336.1:0-9149 GCF_050270335.1 Streptomyces sp. NPDC059900 | reverse complement strand
GGTTCCTGATCGGCGGCATGGGGTTCATTCGGTGCGGTCCTTTCCCTGGAGCCGTTTCTAGTACCGCAGGGCGCAGGCGATCCGGCCCCGGTCGGCGAGCGTGTCCCCGGGGACGAAGCGGACCTGTGCGCCGGTGTCCAGGGCGCGCTCGACGATGTCGTCGACCACGTCGTGCACGGCGTCCAGGTCGTCGGACCCGGCGGGCACCAGATGGCCGCCGTCGTCGCGCACGGTCGCCCGGTAGGTGTCCTCCACGGCGAGGAAGCGGATACGGTCCGTCGTCACGTTCTGCCAGACCTCGTCGAGACCGGCGGCGTATTGGCGCCGGCCCTGCGCCGCGTCCAACTCGTGCAGCACGGCGTCGAGTTCCGACTTGTCGCGGGCCGCGAGGAACGGGCGTACCGCCTGCCACACCGCGTCCGCGGAGCCGTGCGCGAGCCCGCCGTGCGGGACCGGCGTGGCCTCCTTGCCGACCGTGCCGACGTCGTCGAGGAGGGAGAGCGCCGCGGCCTCCCCGGCCACGAACAGGGGGCGCGGGTGGGCGCGGAGCACACCGGCCGCGGCGGCGTCCGCCTCGCGCAGGAACCTGCGGGTCTGCTCGTCGCGGAAGGTGCTCGGCAGGTCGCCGATCCGTTCCTTGCGCTCGGCGTCCGGGTCGTCCAGGCTCCGGGCCAGCGGGAATCCGTCCGCCCGGTGCTCGGTGACCCGGCCGGCCGTGCCGCTCCACAGCGATACGCGGTCGGCCGAGAGGGCGAGCACCCAGTACGGGCGCTCGGCGGCCTGCGCCGCGACGACGTTGCGGGTGAGGAAGGTGTCCGAGAGCACCACGCGCGAGGGCACCGTCCTGGCGAGCGACCACACCTGGTGCTCTCCGGGGGCCGCGAAGACGGCGAGCCCGTCCTCGGCGTGCACGAGGTCGATCTCCGCCACCGCCCGGTCCAGCTGCGCGGCCACCTCGCGCCGCTGCTCCCTGGTCACGGCCGGGTCGGACTCCAGACGCTCCTTGGCCTCGTGGACGAGATTGCGCAGCCGCACGGGATCCTGGGCGTTGTCCGGCTCTCTGCGGTGGGTCGGCAGCAGGACCGTGACGGCGGGGTAGGGGCGCGGCCGGCGCAGCTCGGCCAGCGCGGCAGGATTGAGGGACGGGTGCATGGACATGACCCTTTCGGGGCGGGGTGGCGTACGAAGGCCCCCCAAAGAGGGCGTTACGCCATGAAATCCACCCTATGACGGTTCCACGGCCGGGGCACTTCACCCGGAACGGGTCACTTCGGCGGGGGCGGGCCGGGTGGTTAACGGGGGATTCATCTCGATTCCATCGCCCGTACGGCCGAGCCGCACGGATTGTCAGCCCGGCGTGCTCTCATGGAGGCATGATCGAAGTGATCGAAGATTTTCTTGTACGTGGCGTCCCTGACGTCGAAGAAGCACTCCGCAAGGCCGCTGCGGCGGAGGTCATGCCGCGATTCAGGCAGCTCGCCGAAGAAGACGTCGTCCAGAAGAGCGGCCCGCACGACCTCGTGACGGTGGCCGACCGGCTCGCCGAGGAACACCTGACGGAAGCACTCACCACCCTGCTGCCGGGCTCGGTCGTCGTGGGGGAGGAAGCGGTGCACGCGGACCCCTCCCTGTACGAGTCGATACGCGCCGACGCACCGGTGTGGATCGTGGACCCGGTCGACGGCACACGGCAGTTCGTGCACGGCGACCCCGGATTCTGCATGCTGATCGCGCTGACCTGGCGCGGACAGGTGCACGCCTCCTGGACGTATGCCCCGGCACTCGACGAGATGGCCGTGGCGGTGCGCGGCAAGGGCGCCTGGCTGGACGGCGAGCGGCTGGTGGCCGGTTCGCCGGGGGAGGTCCTGGAAGTTGCGACCTCCCACCCGGACTACACCACGCCCGAGCAGAAGCAGGCGCTGCTCGGCCTGCGCGTGCAGGGCGTCGCGCCGCGGCCCTGTGGTTCGGCGGGCCTGGAGTATCTGGCCGTCGCCAGGGGGGAGTTGGACGCGGTCGCGTTCTCCTGGGAGCTCGCCTGGGACCACGCGGCGGGGCTGCTGCTCGTCGCGGAGGCCGGGGGAGCCCATCTGACCGTCTCCGGGGAGCCCTTCCGGATCGAGGGCGGCAACGCCCTGCCGTTCACGGCCGCGCGGGATGCCGCCACGGCCCGCCGGGTAGTGGAGTTGCTGTCGGCCGCGGTCTGATCTGCGGGACGCCGAGGTCCCTCCCGGCCGCGGAACGACGCCTGGCGTACGGCGATTGAGTCGTCCCCGTCGCGCACCAGTCCTCCCGGTCGCCGCGTCCCCCGTCAGCGCGGCGAAACCACTGCGTCACCCGTCAGAGGCCACCCGCGCCCACGGCACTGTCGGTGGCCCGGCCTATCCTGGGCGGCAGAGGCCATCGGCTGACAAAGGAGTCCGAAGGTGCCGTCGATGCTTGATGCCGTCGTCGTGGGGGCGGGACCGAACGGTCTGACCGCTGCCGTCGAGCTGGCCCGCCGTGGCTTCTCGGTGGCCGTGTTCGAGGCCAGGGACACCGTCGGCGGCGGTGCGAGGACCGAGGAGCTGACGCTTCCCGGTTTCCGGCACGACCCCTGTTCCGCCGCGCACCCCCTGGGCATCAACTCGCCCGTGTTCCGCACCATGCCCCTCGACCGGTACGGCCTCGAGTGGCTCCAGCCGCAACTGCCCATGGCGCACCCCTTCCCGGACGGAAGCGCCGCCGTGCTCTCCCGTTCCGTCGGCGAGACGGCCGCCTCGTTCGGGCCGCGCGACGCGGGGGCCTACCGCCGGCTCGTCGAGCCCTTCGTCGACAAGTGGGACGGCCTCCTGCGGGACTTCATGGCGCTGCCGTCGACCGCCCTGCCGCGCGATCCGGTGACCCTCGCGCGCTTCGGCCTCACCGGCCTGCCGCCCTCCACCTGGCTGATGCGGCGCTTCCGCGACGACCGGGCGCGCGCCCTGTTCTCCGGGCTCGTCGCACATGTCATCGCCCCGCTGGGCGGGCTCGCCACCGGCGCCGTCGGCCTGGTCTTCGCGCTGGCGGCGCACGCCCGCGGCTGGCCGGTCGCGCGGGGCGGTTCGCAGTCGATCTCGGACGCGCTCACCGCGTATCTGAAGGACCTCGGCGGCGCGGTCCACACGGACTACGAGGTCAAGCGGCTCGACGACCTGCCGCCGGCGCGCGCGTACGTCTTCGATACCTCACCCACCGCCCTTGCCCGGATCGCGGGTCTGGGGCGGAGCTATGAGAACTACCGGTACGGCGCGAGCGTCTTCAAGATCGATTACGCCCTGGACGGTCCGGTGCCGTGGACCGCGAAGGAGGCGCGGGAGGCGGGGACCGTACAGGTCGGGGCGAGCAGTGCGGAGATCGGCGCCGCGCTGCGTGCCGCGTCGCGGGAGAACCGCGCGCCCGACGCGCCGTTCCTGATCACGGTGCAGCCCGGCGTCGTCGACCCGTCCCGCGCGCCTGCGGGCAAGCAGGTCTTCTGGGCGTACGGGCACGTGCCCAACGGCTGGGACGGCGATCTCACCGACGCGATCGAGCGGCAGCTGGAGCGGTTCGCTCCCGGCTTCCGTGACCGCGTTCTCGCGCGTGCCGCCGCGGGCCCCGCGCAGCTGGTCGCCCGTAACGCCAACTACGTCGGCGGCGACATCGCCTGCGGCGCGGCCAGCGGGCTCCAGCTGCTGCTGCGCCCCAAGCTCTCCCTCTTCCCGTACGGCACGGCACACCCTGCGGTGTTCCTCTGCTCCTCCGCGACGCCGCCCGGCCCCGGCGTGCACGGCATGTCCGGCCACAACGCGGCCAAGGCGGTCTGGCGCACCCTGCGGCAGCGGTAGCCGGTCCCGGCCCCCGAGGTCCATGTCGGATTTTCGCCAGCCAGGGGTGGCCCCATGGCCGATCCTTGAGGCATGTCCGTTGCCCCCGTTGACCCCGTCGCCGCCGAAACCCCCGCCCCGTCGGCCATGCACGCCGACGCCGAGCGCTGCGTACGGGCCGTGCAGTCGAAGGACGCGCGGTTCGACGGGTGGTTCTACACCGCCGTGACGACCACCCGCATCTACTGCCGCCCCAGCTGCCCCGTCGTCCCCCCGAAGCCCGAGAACATGAGCTTCTACCCGAGCGCGGCAGCCTGCCAGCAGGAAGGATTCCGGGCCTGCAAGCGGTGCCGCCCGGACAGCAGCCCCGGCTCGCCCGAGTGGAATCAGCGCGCCGACCTGGTGGCCCGCGCGATGCGCCTCATCGCGGACGGCGTGGTGGACCGCGACGGAGTTCCCGGCCTCGCCACCCGCCTCGGCTACAGCACCCG
The DNA here is from genome assembly GCF_050270335.1 of Streptomyces sp. NPDC059900. Taxonomy (NCBI): domain Bacteria; kingdom Bacillati; phylum Actinomycetota; class Actinomycetes; order Kitasatosporales; family Streptomycetaceae; genus Streptomyces; species Streptomyces sp. NPDC059900. Next base: position 4,837 of record NZ_JBNNJZ010000336.1, on the reverse strand, counting down.
CCAGGTCGAGCGCCAGCTCCTCGCGGAACTCGGCGCGGGGCCCCTCGCCCTGGCCAGGGCCCAGCGCGCCCAGACCGCCCGGCTGCTCATCGAGACGACCGCCCTGCCCATGGCGGAGATCGCCTTCGCCTCCGGATTCGCCTCGATCCGGACCTTCAACGACACCGTCCGCGAGGTCTTCGCCCTGGCCCCCGGCGCACTGCGGGACCGCGCCCCCATGGCCCGGCGCAAGACGTCCGCCCCCGGCGCCCTCTCCCTCCGGCTCCCGTTCCGCGCCCCCCTCAACCCCGACAACCTCTTCGGCCACCTCATCGCCACCGCCGTACCCGGAGTCGAGGAGTGGCGCGACGGCGCGTACCGCCGCACGCTCCGCCTCCCGTACGGTCACGGAGTCGTCGCCCTCACCCCCGCCCCGGACCACATCGCCTGCCGTCTCAGCCTCACCGACATGCGCGACCTCACCATCGCCATCAGCCGCTGCCGCCGCATGCTCGACCTGGACGCGGACCCGGTCGCCGTGGACGCCCAGCTGAGCGCCGACCCGCTGCTCGCGCCCCTCGTGGCCAAGGCGCCGGGCCGCCGCGTGCCGCGCACCGTCGACGAGGCGGAGTTCGCCGTACGGGCGGTGCTCGGCCAGCAGGTCTCCACCGCCGCCGCCCGCACCCACGCGGCGCGCCTGGTCACGGCGCACGGCGAGCCGATCGACGACCCCGAGGGCGGCCTCACGCACCTCTTCCCGGCGCCGGAAGCCCTCGCCGCGCTCGACCCGCAGGCGCTCGCCCTGCCGCGCAGCCGCCGCACCACCCTGACCACGCTCGTACGCCACCTCGCCGACGGATCACTCAGGCTCGGCGTGGAGAGCGGCTGGGAGGAAGCCCGCGCCCGGCTCACCGCACTGCCGGGCTTCGGCCCCTGGACGGTCGACGTCATCGCGATGCGGGCGCTCGGCGACCCCGACGCCTTCCTGCCCACCGACCTCGGAATCCGGCGCGCGGCACAGGAACTCGGCCTCCCGCACACCCCGGCGGCGCTGACCGCACGGGCCGCGGCCTGGCGCCCCTGGCGGGCGTACGCGGTCCAGTACCTGTGGGCCACCGACACCCACCCCATCAACAGCATCCCCGGATAAGAGCTCCCACGGCATCCCCGTGCAAGAGCCTCACCACGAGCCCCACCGCAGAGGACGGCCTCATGTACCGCCAGCACACCCTCATCGACAGCCCCTACGGCCCACTGACCCTCGTGGCCACCGACGGCGTCCTCAGCGGTCTCTATATGACCGAGCAGCGCCACCGCCCGCCCGAGGAGACCTTCGGCGACCGCGACGCCGGGCCCTTCGACGAGACGATCAGCCAGCTGGAGGCGTACTTCGCCGGCGAGCTGACGGAGTTCGACCTGCCGATGCGCCTGGACGGCACGCCGTTCCAGCGCACCGTCTGGCAGCAGCTCCAGCTGATCCCGTACGGCGAGACCCGTACGTACGGCCAGCTCGCGACCGTGCTCGGCAAGCCCAACGCCTCCCGTGCCGTCGGCCTGGCCAACGGCAAGAACCCGATCGGGGTGATCGTGCCCTGCCACCGGGTGATCGGCGCGGGCGGCTCCCTGACCGGCTACGGCGGCGGGCTCGACCGCAAGCAGCGACTGCTGGCCTTCGAGGGAGCGACCCCGGCCGCCGCGAACGCGGACGCCCTCTTCTGAACCCTCAGCCGACCCGTACGCCGTCCTCCAGCTCGACCGCCCCCGCCCCCGCGTCTAGCGCGTCGAGCCCGGCAAGCACCCGCCGCCCCAGCTCGCCCGGCAGGTACTGCGCAAGGTCCGCGCGGGCCACGAGGCGCCAGGAGAGCAGTTCCTCCTCCTGGAGCCTGATCGACTTCAGCTGCTCGTCGCCGAGCACCCCGCCGTCGTACAGATAGGCGACCAGCGGCGGCCGCTGGTCGCCCGGCACCCAGTCCACCGCGAGGAGCGCCCCGAGCTCGACGTCCAGGCCGATCTCCTCGGCGGTCTCGCGGCGCGCGCCCTGCCGCGGTGTCTCGCCCTCGTCCGACTCGACGGTGCCGCCGGGCAGGGCCCACCCCTCGCGGTAGTTCGGCTCGACGAGCAGCACACGCCCCCCGGAGTCCCTGAAGAGCGCGGCGGCCCCGGCGATGATGCGGGGGAGGCCCGCGATGTACGTGGCGTAATCCTGAGTGGTCACCCGGAAAGGGTAGACGCGCAGGGGAGGGGCGCCGGGCGCCGCGCTAGGCCTTGGCCAACTCCAGCGTTCTGGAAGCCAGTTCGCTGATCCGTGCGCCGTCGAAGCCGAACACGGCACTGCGCACCCGGTCTTCGAGCGGGTCCCGCCACTGCGCCGGTATCGCCCCGGCCCCGCACAGCACCCCCGCGACGGACCCGGCGGTCGCGCCGTTCGAGTCGGTGTCGAGGCCGCCGCGCACGGTCAGGGCGATGGTGCGGGTGAAGTCGCCGTCGCCGTAGAGGAGTCCGGCCGTCAGGACGGCCGAGTTCGGCACCACATGGATCCAGCCGAGCCCTGAGGTCTCCGCCTCGGCGGTGGCGAGGGTCTCCTCCCAGCCGAGCCCGGCCTCGTGCAGCGAGACGACCCGGCGCACCGTACGGGCGAGGCGGCAGCCCGAGGGGATCACCCCGAGCGCCGCGTCTAGAGCGGCCCGCGGGGAGGCCGCGGCGAACGCCGCCGAGACGAGCGCCGCCGCCCACATCGCCCCGTACACGCCGTTGCCGGTGTGCGAAAGAACCGCGTCGCGGCGGGCGAGGGAGGCGGCGCGGCGCGGGGCGCCGGGGTTCGTCCAGCCGAAGATGTCGGCGCGGATGAGGGCGCCGATCCACTCCTGGCAGGAGTTCTCGTACGTCGCGGTGAGCGGCGGCTTGAGCCCGTTCGCGAGATTCCGGTACGCGGCGCGCTCGGCGGTGAACGTCTGCAGATAAGGCAGGCGCAGCAGCCACAGCTCGCCGACCTGTTCGGTGCTGAAGTCGGGCCCGTGCGTCTCCAGGAGATGGAGCCCGAGGATCGCGTAGTCGACGTCGTCGTCACGGCAGCTGCCGTGCACCCCGCCGCGCACACACTGCTGCCACTCGGGCCGCAGCTGGAACTCCTCCACCCAGGACGGCGGTTCGGGGAGATAGTCGGTCAGCGGCAGCGCGTCGGCCTGCCGCAGATAGCGCTCGATGCGCTCCCGCGACCAGTAGTCGCCCCGCTCGATCGGTTTGCCGAGCATGTTGCCCGATATCCGCCCGATCCAGCCGCCGAGAACACGGTCGGCGAGTTCCGTATGCGCTGGGGTCATGCATCCGGTCTACCGAATTCCGGGCCGCTGTGCGCGGTCAACGCGACCGGTTCGGCGTGGAGCGTCAGACGTTTGTCTGGATTTCGATCGGGGGCGCGTTCCCCGGCCGCTGATCGATCATTCTTGCGCCTACGTGCACGCTTATCAGCGCTTTTAGGGTGATTTAAAGGAGGGGAGCGGGACTCCGATATGCGGACGGCCATGGGCAGGCGGCCCCTCCTGCGGTTATGGTCGCAGCGGCGCGACTGCCTTGACGCGAGCAAGGCCCGGAAAGCAAGGGGATGCAAGGTGGCGGACGCTGCTGGGACGGCGGGGCATGTGCTCATCGCCGCGGACAAGTTCAAGGGATCGCTCACGGCCGTACAGGTCGCGGAGCGGGTGACGGCCGGGCTCCGCCGCGTCGTCCCGCAGGTGGAGGTCGAGGCCCTGCCGGTGGCCGACGGCGGCGACGGCACGGTCGCCGCGGCGGTGGCGGCCGGTTTCGAACGCCGTGAGGTACGGGTGACGGGCCCGCTCGGCGACCAGGTCACCGCGGCGTACGCGCTGCGGGACGGGACCGCGGTCGTGGAGATGGCGGAGGCGTCCGGCCTCCAGCTGCTTCCCGAGGGCGTCTTCGCCCCGCTCACGTCCACGACGTACGGCTCCGGTGAGCTGCTGCGCGCCGCGCTGGACGCGGGCGCGCGGACGATCGTCTTCGGCGTCGGGGGCAGCGCCACGACGGACGGCGGGGCCGGAATGCTGGCCGCGCTCGGCGCGGTGTTCCTGGACGCGGCCGGGGAGCCGGTGGCTCCGGGCGGCGGTCCGCTGGCGTCGCTGGCCACGGCGGACCTGTCGGGGCTCGACAAGCGGTTCGCCTCGGTGGATCTGGTCCTCGCCAGCGACGTGGACAATCCGCTGACGGGGCCCAAGGGTGCCCCCGCGGTGTACGGGCCGCAGAAGGGTGCGTCCCCCGAGGACGTGGCCGAGCTGGACGCGGCCCTCGCGCACTTCGCGCAGGTGCTCTCCGAGTCGGCCGGTTCCTCCGCCCTGGAGTACGCCCAGTCGCCGGGAGCCGGAGCGGCCGGTGGCATCGGCTACGGCGCTCTCGTCGGGCTCGGGGCGAGCTTCCGGCCCGGGATCGAGGTCATGCTGGACGTCCTCGGCTTCGCGCCCGCGCTTGCCAGGGCCTCGCTGGTGATCACCGGGGAGGGCTCGCTGGACGAGCAGACCCTGCACGGCAAGGCTCCCGCGGGGGTCGCTGCGGCGGCGCGTGCGGCGGGGGTCGAGGTCGTGGCGGTCTGCGGCCGTCTCGCCCTGCCGGCGGAGGCGCTCGGCAAGGCGGGCATCCGGCGGGCGTACGCGCTCACCGACGTGGAGCCGGATGTCGCCCGGTGCATTGCCGAGGCGGGGCCCATCTTGGAGACCGTGGCGGAGGGCATCGCCCGGGATTTTCTGGGCTGAGTCCGGGGCTGGGGCCGGCCCTGCGGGGCTTTCCCCGATCCCGCCCCTTCCCGAAACCATGGGGCTCCGCCCCCTGGACCCCCGAAAAGATGTCCTCA
>NZ_JBNNJZ010000335.1:0-9159 GCF_050270335.1 Streptomyces sp. NPDC059900 | reverse complement strand
CACCCCTGGTGAGGGGTGCGGGCCGCCGCCGCTCGGAAAAGTCAGCCGGGGATCAGACCGCCGAACCGGCCTTCCACTGGGCCCAGTCCATGACCCAGCCGTTGAAGCCGTTGTCCGGCTGGACCGTCTTGTCGCCGGTGTTCCGGACGTCCACGACGTCACCGACCATCGAGTTGTCGTAGAACCAGGCGCCCGGGGTGCTCTTGTCGCCCGCACCCTTGGCGTCCTGGAGGCCGACACAGCCGTGGCTGGTGTTGGCGCCGCCGAAGATCGACTTGGCGCCCCAGTAGTTGCCGTGGATGAACGTGCCCGACTGGGACAGGCGCATGGCGTGCGGCACGTCCTTGATGTCGTACTCGCCCTTGCCGTCGCCGTCCGTGAAGCCGACCGTGGCGCCGTCCATCCGGGTCTCCTTGAACTTCTCGGAGATCACCATCTGGCCTTCGTACGTCTTGTTCTCCGGGGAGCCCGCGGAGATCGGGATGGTCTTGATGGTCTTGCCGTCCCGCATGACCTTCATCTGCTTGGTCTTGGCGTCGACGACGGAGACCTGGTTGCGCCCGATCTTGAACTGGACCGTCTTCTGCTGGACGCCGGTTACGCCGTCCGAACCCTCGACGCCGTCGAGCGCCAGCTTCAGGGTGACGGTGGAGTTGCCCTTCCAGTAATCCTCGGGGCGGAAGTCGATGCGGTTGTCGCCGAACCAGTGGCCGACGACTTCCTGGCCGCTGCTCGACGACACCGTGATGTGCGACTGCACGTCCTTCTTGTTGGCGATCGCCTTGTCGAAGTTGATCGACACCGGCATGCCCACGCCGACGGTGGAGCCGTCCTCGGGGGTGAAGTTCCCGATGAAGCTGTTCTTCGGGGAGACCGTCGTGAACTTCGAGTTCTCGTGCGCCTTGCGGCCCTCGGAGTCCTCGGCCGTGGCGCTGATCTTGTACGTCTTGGCGCGGTCGAGCTGTGCGCTGGGCTTCCAGCTCTTCTTGTCGGCCGCTATCTGCCCCTCGACCGCGGTGCCGTCGTCGGTCGTCATCGTGACGTCCGTCAGCGTCCCCTTGGTCACCTTGACCTTGGCCGCGCTGTTGATGCTTGCGTTGTCGGAGCCGTCCTTGGGCGCGATCTTGATATCGGCCTCGGAGGTCTTCTTGGCGGCTGCCTCGTCGACCTGGTTCTGGGACTCCTTGCCGCCGGCACTGCTCTTGTCGCCGTCGTCGCTGCTACAGGCCGAGAGCACAAGGACGCCGCCGACCAGGGCGGACACGGCCGCAAGGCCCTTGCGCCGTCCGCGCCGCCGCCTACTGTCCGTCATCACACGCTTCTCCATCGTTGCTGAAATCCCCAACACGCCAAGAACGCCGGGAGTCCCCGTAATCCCGTACAACGTCCTGCCCGGTTCGTCCCGTTCCACTACCGCGGAAGATGTGGGGAACACCACGTCGTGCGATGCGCCGGTGACAGCCGTGCACCTCTGAGACGACGGAACCCCGGGCGGCGGTTGCCGTCCGGGGCTACGGGTTCCGTTTTTTCCGTCCGGTAGACGTACGAATTTTCGTCTACCGGCTAGAGCCTCCGGCCGCCGGTGCCGTCCCCATCCTCAACCTCGTCGTCCTCATCATCCTCGTCCCCCTCCCAGTCCGGTGAATCGGGGTCGTAGTCGATCTGCTCGCTGCTCCAGGAAGCCTGCGAGAGTTCCACCCCCGGCACCTGGCTGACCAGGTCGAACGGGTCAACCAAATAGGCGAGGGCTTCGGCGTCGTCCTCCTTGACGGCCGTCTCGGCGTGCTGGCGCTCCTCGGCCGGCATGTGCTCGTCCTCCGCGATGCGGCGCAGGGCCGACGCCGACAGTTCGCCGGAGCCGTCGACCTCCACCACCAATTCGACGCGGAGCCGTACAAAGCGTGATGTCTCAGGTGTGCTCATGGGTCGGAGCGTACGACCCGGGGCCCCCGCGACTTTCCCGCGACCCGCGCCTTTCATTACCATCGCCCCACACGGCCAATTCGCCAGCGCCACAAGGGGGATCCGATTCCGTGTCCGCACGTCGATCGCTGTTGACCGCCACTGCCGCGGGTGCCCTCCTCGGCGCCCTGTGGTTCGTTCCCTCCGCGAACGCGACGGCGACGTTCAGATCTCCGCAGGCGCCCGCTCAGGCACCCGACGCCCAGCAGGTCGTCCATACCGAGCAGCGTCGCGCGACGCTGCCGTCGAAGGACACCGCCGCCCCCGCCGAGGACCGCCTCGCGGACACGGGCGCCGGTGTCGACACGACGCCGTACCTCATCGGCGGGACGGCGTTCCTGGGCCTCGGAGCGGGGTTCGTCGCATATTCGGTCCGCCGGGAGCGGCAGGGCCCGGCGTACTGAGCGGCCTGCCGTCGTCGATCGGGTGACCCTGGCCGCCGGGCAACATGGCCGGGCGGCCGGGCGGCTAGGCATCGGGGCATGAGATTCGAACCCCGGCACAGCAAGAGCGGCGCCGCGCGCGCCCGTCGTCTCCGTCTCGTCGGCGCCGTGTGCGCCGTCGCGGCCTCGGCTGCACTGGTCACAGGCTGCGGTGAGGACAGCGGCAAGGCGGAGTCCGCCGCGACCTCGGAAGCGGCGAAGACCGTCCCGGAGGGGGAGGCCACCCCGTCCCCCTCGGGCAGCGCGTCGATGACGCAGGACCAGACGGAGCGCAAGGCACTGCTCGGCGACACCAAGGTCACCTACGACAAGGCCGCCACCACGGCGGTGGACAAGGTCTCGGGCAGCAAGCTGACCGACCTGGACCTCAAGAGCGCCGCCGACGTCAAGGACGACGCCGACGACGATGACGACCCCATGAGCGCCAGCCCCAGCCCGAGCAGCAGCGCCATGGGCCCGCAGTGGGTCGCGAAGGTGGCCGAGAAGGACGGCACCTCGCACACCGTGCGTATCGACGCCGTCTCCGGCAAGGTGCTCAGCTCCGCGCCCGAGGGCGACCGGGACGCCGACGACAAGAAGGAGACGGCCGACTGGCTCTCCCGCGTCAAGCAGACGCCGGAACAGGCGGCCAAGACCGCCACGGACAAGACGAAGGGCACGGTCACGTCCGTCGGTCTCGACGACAACGACAGCGGCGCCCTGGTCTGGTCCGTCGACGTCGTCTCCAAGGACTGGAACAAGACCGACTTCGAGGTCGACGCGGTCAAGGGCAACATCACCCACGAGCACGTGGACCGGGACTGACGCGCCGTCACCACTCGGGCGCGCATACACGGAAGGGGGCGCCGTCACCCGGTGACGGCGCCCCCTTCGTCGTACGACGTGCCCTGGCTAGGCCAGCGGGCCCGTCACCGGCTCGACCGCGTCGAGCAGCGCGCCCGAGCGGACAAACTCGTCCGCCGCCGCCAGGTCCGGGGCGAGGAAACGATCCGGCCCCGGGCCCTGGACGCCCGCCTTGCGGACCGCCTCGATGACCGCCTGCGTGGCGGGGGCCGGGGTGAGGCCCTCGCGGAGTTCGACCGCGCGCGTGGCCGCGTACAGCTCGATCGCGACGATGCGGGTCAGGTTGCCGACCGCCGTGCGGAGCTTGCGGGCCGCCGACCAGCCCATCGACACGTGGTCCTCCTGCATCGCGGAGGACGGGATCGAGTCGGCGGACGCCGGAACGGCAAGGCGCTTCATCTCGCTCACGAGGGCCGCCTGCGTGTACTGGGCGATCATCAGGCCCGAGTCCACGCCCGCGTCGTCCGCGAGGAAGGGGGGAAGCCCGTGCGAGCGGTTCTTGTCCAGGAGCCGGTCCGTGCGGCGCTCCGAGATCGAGCCGAGGTCCGCGGCGGCGATCGCGAGGAAGTCCAGGACGTACGCCACGGGGGCCCCGTGGAAGTTGCCGTTCGACTCGACGCGGCCGTCGGGCAGGACCACCGGGTTGTCGACGGCGGCGGCGAGCTCGCGCTCGGCGACCAGGCGCGCGTGCGCCATCGTGTCGCGCCCGGCGCCCGCCACCTGCGGCGCGCACCGCACCGAGTACGCGTCCTGGACGCGCGGCGCGTCGTCCTGGTGGTGGCCGGTCAGGCCCGACCCCTCCAGCACGGCGAGCATGTTGGCGGCGGATGCCCCCTGGCCCGGATGCGGGCGGATGGCGTGCAGCTCGGGGGCCAGGACCTTGGCGGTGCCGAGCAGCGCCTCCAGGGTGAGGGCCGCGGTGATGTCGGCGGACTTGTAGAGGGCGTCGAGGTCGGCGAGGGCCATGACCAGCATGCCGAGCATGCCGTCGGTGCCGTTCAGGAGGGCGAGGCCTTCCTTCTCGCGCAGCTCGACGGGGGTGATGCCGTGCGCGGCGAGCAGTTCGCCCGCCGGCTTCAGCTCGCCGTCCGGGCCTTCCGCGTCGCCCTCGCCCATGAGCGTGAGGGCGCAGTGGCTGAGCGGGGCGAGGTCGCCGGAGCAGCCGAGGGAGCCGTACTCGTGGACGACGGGCGTGATGCCCGCGTTCAGCACGTCGGCCATGGTCTGCGCGACCTCGGGGCGTACGCCGGTGCGGCCGGAGCAGACCGTCTTCAGGCGCAGGAACATCAGCGCGCGGACCACCTCGCGCTCCACGCGCGGGCCCATTCCGGCCGCGTGCGAGCGGACGATGTTGCGCTGGAGCTGGGCGCGCAGGTCCGGGCCGATGTGCCGGGTGGCGAGGGCGCCGAAGCCGGTCGATACGCCGTAGACGGGCTCGGGCTTGGCCGCGAGGGCGTCGACGATCTCGCGCGACGCGGCGAGGGCGGCCACGGCCTCGGCCGAGAGCTCGATGCGGGCGTTGCCGCGCGCGACGGCGATGACGTCCGCCGCGGTTGTCCCGGACGTCCCCAGGACCACGGTGTGCATATCCATATTCAGCAGCGTACGGACTGAATCGCCAAGTGTCACGACCGAATCCAACCTGAGCCACTTACCAGGCGGTACGCCAAGGGCCCCGCACAGAGGTGAGCCCCCATACGCGGGGCGGGGCACACGGGCCGACGCAGGCCACAGCAACCACCTCCCGCCGCCCCGGAGACTGCACCCCACCCAAGGGCACGCCCCACCACCCCACGGGCCCCCGCTCGCCACACCGCGCCCGAGGGGGCGGCGGGAGCGACGGGCGCCCTGGCCGCCGGGCCGGAGGCTCTGCCCCACACCCTCGAAAGCCTCGCCCCCCGGCACCACGGGATCCGCAGACCCCGGCGCCGCCGCGGAAGCCCACGGCACCCTGGAGCCCCCCTCTCACCAGCCAAGGGCACCTCTCAACACCCCCGCTCGCCGCACCGGAGCCAAGGGGGCGGCAAGAGCGACGGACGCCCCGCCCGCCCGCCGACAGCGCCTCACGCAGGCCCGCGGACCCCCCGCTCCCCCTCCCCGGCACCCCGGGAATCCCGCTCGCCGCCGCCCCGCGGCTCCGGGCCTCGGCCCCGGAAGCGGCGGCGTTCGCCAGGAGGGCGGGCGGTGTCCGAGTTGGCGAGGCGGATCACCGGGTCGTCCGTGCCCTCGCGGCCCGCGACCACCGGCTTCGCCGCGCGTGCCGCCTTCGCGCGGTACTGGGCCGCGTCCGCGAGGCGGAACAGGCGGCGGGCCGAGTGGACCTCGCCGATCGGGTCCTCCGTGGAGGCGACCCCGCACGCGATCCCGTCCCCCAGCTCCAACTCCGACGCCCGTACGCAGAGTTCGTCGGCGACCCGTACCACCTCGTCGGCGGACGGCCCCACCGAGAGCAGGCAGAACTCGTCCCCGCCGAGCCGCGCCGCCAGCGTCCCCGGCAGCATCGCCCCGCAGAGGGAGAGCACGGAACCGAAGCGTTCGAGGAGACGGTCGCCGACCGCGTGGCCCCGGGTGTCGTTGACCCGCTTGAGGCCGTTCACGTCGCACACGACCAGGCTCACCACCGCCCCGTCCGCACGGTGCCGCTCCACCGCCTCCTCAAGGCGCAGATCGACCGCGCGCCGGTTGGCGAGGCCGGTCAGCGCGTCGGTGAAGGCCAGGCGGCGGGCCTCCTCCAGGCGCTCGGTCTGCGCGATGCCCGCCGCGACGACCGAGGCCAGCACCGTCGCGAAGTCCGCGTCCTTGCGGCCGAAGACCGGCGCACCCACCGGCCGCGCCACATAGAGCTCACCCCACGCCCGCCCGTGCAGCACGATCGGCGCGACCACGCAGCAGCCCCGCCCCCGCCTGCGCAGGGCGGCGACGCGCTGGTGGCAGTAGCCGGGCGCGGAGGCCTCCGCGGGCCCCGCCGCCGTCTCGACCCAGGCGTGCGGCTCGCCGCCGCCCGCCCAGCGCTCGTGCAGGAACTCGGTGATCTCCGGGAACTCGTTCACCGGATACGCCTCGCGCTCCGGGAACTCTTCCTCCCCCTCGGCCCGTTCGCCCACGTTCACCAGCACCCTCAGCCGCCCGAGGTCACGCTCCCAGACGGACAGGGCCGCGAAACTCCCGGACAGCGCACGGCACGCGCCGCGGGCAGCCGCCCGCCAGGACTCACGCGGCGTGTGCGCGGCAGCCATCCCCTGCGCCAGCACGACCACGGCCCGCAGCCGAACGTCCTCTCCCATCTCCCCAGGCTAGGAGATTTACGACATTTTGGGCGTTTGGAACATTACTCAGCGTGTGGACACGCCCCGCGGCTCACCCACCGGGCTCACTCCCCGGGCCACTTGGGCTTCCGCTTCTCGTTGAACGCCGCGACACCCTCCGCCCGGTCACCGGAGAAGGCCACCGAGCGCCAGGCCGCGTCCTCGACCTCGAGGCCCGCACGCAGGTCGAGCCCGTGCCCCAGGCGCAGGGCGCGCTTGGCGGCACGCAGCCCGACGGGCGAGTTGGCGGCGATCCGCTCGGCGAGCGCAAGTGCTTCCGTACGGTCCTCCCCCTCGCCCACCAGCAGATCGACGAGCCCCAACTCCCGCGCCTCGGCCGCCTCCACGCGCCGCGCGGTGAAGATCAGCTCGGCGGCCCGCGCCGCACCCACGCGGCGCGGCAGCAGCTGCGTACCGCCGCCGCCCGGGATCACGCCCACCGACACCTCGGGGAGCCCGACCACGGCGGTCGGGTCGGCGACGACGAGATCGCAGGCCAGCGCGAGCTCGAACCCGCCGCCGAGCGCGAAGCCGTGCACGGCGGCGATGGTCGGCATGGGCAGTTCCAGTACGCCGGTGTAGGCGGCGCGTGCCGTGGGCCGCTGGCGCACCAACTCCGCGTCGGAGAAGGAATTGCGCTCCTTCAGGTCGGCGCCGACACAGAAGGCACGCCCGTGGGTGGAGGTCACGACCACGACGCGGGCGTCACGGTCCTCCGCGAGGGCGGCGCAGGCGGAGCCGATGGAGCGGGCCATGTCCGTGGACACGGCGTTCATGGCCCCCGGCCGGTCAAGGACGAGCTCGGCGACGTAGGCGTGCCGCCTGACGCTGACGAATTCCCCGAACCGCTGCTCGCCACCCATGGCTTCCTCCACGTCTGGTTAACGCCCGTTACCGGGCCACCCTGCGGATCATGCCACCGCTGCGGGGCAAACGGGTGGGCGGAGGGGAAAATCCGCCGCGAGGCAGCGGTCCGCGGACGGAAACTCAGCCCCGCCGGGCAAGCAGCCAGGGCTCCACGACCCCGAGCCCGCGCACGGGCCGCTGCCACATCGGCTGGAGCGCGAAGCGGTACGAGGGCGCCGGGGAGCCCTCCTTCTCGGCCAGCTCCGCGGCCTGTGCCGCCTCGGTCTCGGAGGCAGGCGCCTCCCCCGTACGCGTCAGCTCCTCGGCGAGCGCGCCGTCCACCAGGACGGCGTCCTTGGGCGCTATCGACGTGAGGCGGCTCGCGAGGTTCACCGTCGTACCGAAGACGTCGCCCATCCGCGTCGTGACCGTGCCGAAGGCGATGCCGACGCGCAGCTCCGGCATCGTCTCGTCGTTGGCCATGGTCTCGATGAGGCGCAGGGCGATCTCCGCGGCCACGCCCGCGTCGTCGGCGGCGTACAGGACTTCGTCGCCCAGCGTCTTGATCAGGCGCCCGCCGTGCGCGGCGACGAGGTCGGCGGCGGTGGTCTCGAAGGCCTCGACGAGCTCGCCGAGCTCCTCTTCCTCCATGCGCCGGGTGAGGCGCGTGAAGCCGACGAGGTCGGCGAATCCGACGGCAAGGCGCCGGTCGACCATTTCCTCGTCGTCCGCGGCCTGTACGACACGTCCGGTCGCGGCGGCGAGCTGGCGCCGCCACACATAGACGAGGAATTCCTCCAGCTCGGGCAGCAGCAGCTCTATCAGCGGATAGGTGACCTCGGTCCGCGTCATGCCCGGCTCGGGCGGCTCCGTCAGACCTTCCAGGAAGGAATCGATCTGCCATTCGGCCAGGCGGGCGGTGGTCTGCCCGGTCGACCGCGCCACCTGTACGGCCATCGCCTCGCTGAGCAGGCCCGCTTCCACGAGACCGGCGAGGCGGCGCAGCGCGAGGACGTCCGCCTCGGTCAGGGCCTTGGCCTGGCCGATGTCGGGAAATCCCATGGCCCGCCAGAAGCGGGAGGCCAGTTCCATGGACACGCCCGCGCTGCGGGCCGCCTGGAAGGGGGTGTAGCGGCGGTCCGCGCCGAGGATCAGCCCTTCGAGGCGCAGGGCGAGGGGGTCCTTCTCCGGGTCCTCGGGCTTCTCGTCCCCGGAGTCCATGGAATCGAACGCATCGACGGAACCGGTGGCACGCCCGGGCTCACCGTCTGGGCCGGGGTATGCACCCGCTCCGGAGCCGGTGTCGTCGACGGTCACGCCTGCTGCCCTTCCGATCTGCCGCGGTCAGGTATCGACCGGCGCCAACTTTACGGCAGGTGTGCCGCAGCTCACGCCTTCTCTGGCGGGGCGCCTCGGAGTGTGGGTCCCCTGCGGCTGCGCTGACGAACACACCTTTCCCCACCACCCGCCCGTTTGCCCCGCATCCTCACCTGAACGAACAAGCTTTCCCACTCGCCCGCCCGATTCCCCGCAACACAACCGCACCGAACAGAAGGCCACGGGAGCTCCGCGCCCGCACACCCGCAGTCGGCAGCACACACGACGGGACGGGACGTGCCGGTATTTCCGCCCGGAGTACGGCTTGCGGCACTCCGGTAGCGAAGCAGCCACGCGACCAGGCGGACGGCGAGGACGGACACATCGGCGCGGCCCCGCCCCCACACACGAACCCCCGCCCCCTACACCCCCCGCAAATGCAC
>NZ_JBNNJZ010000334.1:0-9163 GCF_050270335.1 Streptomyces sp. NPDC059900 | reverse complement strand
GGAGTAGCGGGCGAGCTGCCCGTCCGTGCAGTCAAGGACGAAGGAGAAGAGCAGCAGGAGGCCCGCCGCGACGAAACCGGCTCGGGTACCGGTGGCCGCGCAGCCCGCCGCGATCACGGCGACGAGCAGCGACGCGGTGGTGACCTGGTTCGGGGTCAGGCCGCGGCGCGCGCACCAGCGGGCGATGTAGCGGGAGTAGGGGGAGATGCAGTACGTCGTGAAGAAGCCGTCCCGCGACTTGACGGCCGTGCGAAGGCGTACGGCTTCGTCGTCCACGGCGGCGACGGCCTGGCGTGCCTCGTTGCGCGCCTGCGGGTCGCTGGGCACGGTGGCGACGAGGGTGCCGAGGTCGGGGCGGTGCAGCGCGCGGCCGCCGGCTTCGATCGCCTCGGCGACGTGGTCGGCGAGCGCCTCGACCGCGAGGGCGGAGCCGCCGCCGTTGCCGGAGCCGGCGGTGGCGCCGAGGGCGCGCGCCAGGTCGGCCCTGGCCTCGGGCTTGGCGGTGACGGCGCCGGGGACGGCCGAGGCCGCGAAGCGCGGGTCGGTGAGGCCGAGGCGGAGCGCGTGGACGTGGCCCACGAAGCGCGCGTCGACGACGGCGACCCGCTGTCCGGCCGGGACGGCGGCGAGCAGCGTCTCGGTGTCCGCCGCGTCGGAGGCGACCCGGACGTCAAACCCCAGGGACCGCAGATCGCCTTCGAGCGGCGACCCGGGGACCGGCTGACCGGTCAGGATGGCGGTCGACAGACGAACTCACTCCTTGATTGCCGGCGCGGCTCGCGCCGGGCAGGTGCGTGATGAGGGGCGCCCCTGGCCGACAGGGCCGGGCGGCACGTCGGCAGAGGCTATCGGATGATGGGAAGCAGGCGTTCACCGCCCGTTTACGGCCCGATAAGCGCGACCCGGGAGGGCATCCGCCGACTCGATCATCATGGTCGATCGGGGGCGGCCCCCACAAACCGCGCTTCGTGCGACCGGCACAAACGACATAAAGTCGACGCCCATGACATGGATGATCACAGGTGGAGCGGGTTATATCGGGGCACATGTGGCGCGGGCGATGGCCGGTGCCGGTGAGCGGGTCGTCGTTCTCGACGATGTCTCGGCCGGGGTGCCCGAGCGGCTCCCGGCGGACATCCCTCTCATTAGGGGCTCTTCGCTCGACGGCGACCTGCTGCGGCGGGTCTTCGCCGAGCACGGCGTGACGGGTGTGGTGCATCTCGCGGCCCGCAAGCAGGTCGGCGAGTCCGTGGAACAGCCGCTGCGCTATTACCGGGAGAACGTGGGCGGCCTGGTGACGCTGCTCGAAGCGGTGGCCGAGGCCGGCATCAAGCGGTTCGTCTTCTCCTCGTCGGCCGCGGTGTACGGCAACCCGCCCGACGTGGACCTGGTGACGGAGTCCACGGACTGCGTCCCGATCAACCCCTACGGCGAGACGAAGCTCGCCGGGGAGTGGCTGGTGCGGGCCGCCGGGCGGGCGCACGGCATCGCGACCGTGTGCCTGCGCTACTTCAACGTGGCGGGCGCCGCGACTCCCGAGCTCGCGGACACCGGGGCCTACAACGTGATCCCGATGGTCTTCGAGCGGCTCACCCGGGGCGAGGCCCCGCGGATCTTCGGCGACGACCACCCGACGCCGGACGGCACGTGCGTGCGCGACTACATCCACGTCGCCGACCTCGCCGACGCGCACCTCGCGGCGGCCCGCCGTCTCGAGGCGCACCCCGAGGGGGACCTGACGGCGAACATCGGCCGGGGCGAGGGTGTTTCCGTACGCGAACTCATCACCCTCATCGGTGAGGTCTCCGGCGACCGCCGCCCCGCGATCGTCGAGCCCCGCCGCGACGGCGACGCGCCGCGGGCCGTCGCGGACGCGGGCCTGGCCGCCGAGGCGCTGGGCTGGAAGGCCAGGCGCGGGGTACGCGAGATGGTCGAATCCGCATGGACGGGTTGGTGCTTCCACCACCCCGAGGCGCGCCGAGGTCAGTGACGTCAGCGCTCTGACCTGCGGACATTTCCGCAGGTCAGAGCATATGACAACGGTGTTCAGTGCCGTGTTGCCGGATACCCCCTACCCGTAGTTCACTGTGATCGCGACAGACGCGCGGCCGGGGAACAGAAGACCGATACCGAGCACACGGAGGCGGCTTCCATGGGGGCAGGGCACGACCACGGACACGCACATCACGCGGGGACCGCGACGGCGGCGTACCGGGGGCGGCTGCGCATCGCGCTCGGCATCACCGTCACCGTCATGGTGGTCGAGATCGTCGGCGGCATCATGGCGGATTCGCTCGCGCTCATCGCGGACGCGACACACATGGCCACGGACGCCCTCGGCCTCGGCATGGCGCTGCTCGCGATCCAGTTCGCGGGCCGACCGGCCACGGAGAACCGCACCTTCGGGTACGCCCGCGCGGAGATCCTGGCCGCGCTCGCCAACTGTCTGCTGCTGCTCGGCGTCGGCGGCTACGTCCTGTACGAGGCGATCGAGCGGTTCATCACGCCCGCCGAGACCGAGGGCGGACTGACCATCGTCTTCGGCGTCGTCGGCCTGGTGGCGAACATGATCTCGCTCTCGCTCCTGATGCGCGGCCAGAAGGACAGCCTGAACGTGCGCGGCGCCTTCCTGGAGGTCATGGCCGACGCCCTTGGCTCCCTTGCGGTGATCGTGGCGGCGGTCCTGATCCTGACGACCGGCTGGCAGGCCGCGGACCCGATCGCCTCGCTGGTCATCGGCCTCATGATCGTCCCGCGTACGGTGAAGCTGCTGCGGGAGACCCTGAACGTGCTTCTGGAGTCCGCGCCCAAGGGCGTCGACATGGCCGAGGTGCGCTCGCACATACTGGCTCTGCCGGGCGTCGAGGACGTCCACGACCTGCACGCCTGGACCATCACTTCGGGGATGCCGGTCCTCTCCGCGCACGTGGTCGTCAGCACCGAGACGCTGAACGCGATCGGCAACGAGAAGATGCTGCACGAACTCCAGGGCTGCCTGGGCGACCACTTCGACGTCGAGCACTGCACTTTCCAGCTGGAGCCGGTCGGCCACGCGGAGCACGAGGCGAAGCTCTGCCACTGACGGGGGCCGTCGATCGGGGCAGTTGACCGAGGCAGTGCCCCTGACACCACCGCTGAGGGTGACTTCCGGTGGTTCCTTGCCGGGAGGGCCCCTCGCGTACGGCAGACTTGAAGCTCGAAGACCGAAGCGAAGGATGGGTATGCCGACCACACCTGCCACCGCGACGAACAGCTCGTCGAACGGCACCGGAGAAGCGATCTTGCTGGAACTCGTGGACGAGGACGGCAGGACGATCGGCACGGCGGAGAAACTCTCCGCGCATCAGGCGCCCGGGCAGCTGCACCGGGCGTTCTCCGTTTTCCTCTTCGACGAGCAGGGGCGACTGCTGCTCCAGCAGCGCGCCCTCGGCAAGTACCACTCCCCCGGCGTCTGGTCGAACACCTGCTGCGGCCACCCCTACCCCGGCGAGGCGCCGTTCGCGGCCGCCGCGCGCCGGACGTACGAGGAGCTGGGTGTCTCGCCCTCGCTGCTCGCGGAGGCGGGCACGGTGCGCTACAACCACCCGGACCCGGATTCGGGCCTGGTGGAGCAGGAGTTCAACCACCTCTTCGTCGGGATGGTCCAGGCGCCGCTGCGGCCCGACGCGGACGAGGTCGGCGAGACCGCCTTCGTGACGGCCGGGGAGCTGGCGCAGCGGCATGCCGAGGGCCCGTTCTCGGCGTGGTTCATGACGGTCCTGGACGCCGCGCGGCCCGCGATCCGGGAGCTGACGGGACCCTCCGCCGGCTGGTGAGTCAACTCGCGGCCGGGGCCGATCCGTTGGGCTTCAGGGGCAGGGCCGCCCAGATGATCTTGCCGCCGCTCGCGGTGTGTTCGACGTCGCAGGCCCCGCCCGCCTCCTGTGTGATCTCGCGGACGAGGAGAAGCCCGCGGCCGCCGGTCTGGCCGTGGTCGGCCACCAGGGCGGTCGGGCGGTAGGGGTGGTCGTCCTCCACGGAGACGCGCACCCACTCGGCGCCCACCGCCACCTCCACGGCCAGCATGGGCGACAGCAGGGCCGCGTGCCGCACCGCGTTGGTGACCAGCTCGGAGACGATCAGGAGCAGGCCCTGCACGAGGTCGTCCGACGCGGGCACGCCCTGCCGGGCGAGCAGGTCGCGTACCGCGTGCCGCGCTTGGGGCACCGAGGCGTCGACGGCGGCGGCGGTGAACCGCCACACACCCTCGTACGGCACCTTCCCGGTCTCCCGAGGGAGTGGGCCGGGCCCCCTCCCCTCGTCGTCCATCGTCCGGTCGCCGCCCTTGCGCTCGATTGTCACCACACGAAGAGTGTTGGGAACGCACTGGTCCGGACCGCATGACTGACCAGAAGTCAGCGATTATCGGCGGTATTTGATCACAAACGTCCGACCACGTCACCCCTGCGACGGTTCCTGATCCCCCGGCTTCGCTTTCATGCCTTCTTCGGGTTGTACGGGTTGTCAGGCCGCTCCGGCACCATGCTCACGATCCGCCACCATGCTCACGATGCGGCGCCCGCCGAGACCCGTGGCCAGCAGGCCGAGGCCGTCGAAGAGCAGCGCGAGCGAGAAGAAGCAACCGATCACGTACTGACTGCTGCTGGGCCAGTTGGCGAGCACCAGGATGCCGAGCAGGAGACCGAAGGCGCCCTGCACGAGCGTCCAGCCGAACTGCGGGCCGCGCACCACCAGACTGCCGACCAGGCGGAAGACGCCACCGGTCAGGAACAGCAGCGCCGCGAACATCGTCAGCGCTTCCGCCGCCACTTCCGGCCTGCGGATGATCACCACACCGGCCGCGAGGTTCAGCGCGGCCACGACGACGCCCAGCCAGAAGAAGTTCGTGCCGCGGGACTGCACCGCGTGCAGCAGTCCGACGAAACCGCCGATCAGGAGCAGCCAGCCGAAGAGGAGCATGGAGGTCAAAGTGGCGACGCCCGCGTACACGAGGCCCACGATCCCCGCCAGGGCCAGGATCGCGCCCAGCAGGGCGAGCCAGCCCAGACTGCGGTTGAGCTGCTTGGCGTCCGTGGCATCCGGCGCGGCGGCCTTCGGGGTCCCGGCGGGCCCGGCGTTCTGCGCGGGGTCGGCGGTCTTGGCGGTCTTGGAGGTCTTGAACAGGGCCATCAGCGTCTCCGTCCTGCTTCCCCCGCTGCGCAGAGTTCTCAGGGCCGCCCCTTCTTGATCGTACGTTCGAGGCGTGCGGATAGCATCCGGCGCATGGAGCCGCAGCTGAGGCACGCCGTCACCCGGGGTGTCGCCACCGTCGTCATCGACCATCCGGCCAAGCGCAACGCCATGACGGCGGACATGTGGCGGCAGGTTCCGCCGCTGCTCGCCGGGCTCGCCGCCGACCCGGCCGTACGGACGGTCGTGCTGACCGGCGAGGGCGCGACCTTCTGCGCGGGGGCCGACATCTCCTCGCTGCGGCAGTCGCCGGGCGAGGCGCAGGACCTGGCGGTGCGGGCCGAGGAGGCGCTCGCGGCCTTTCCGAAGCCGACGCTCGCCGCGGTGCGCGGCTACTGCGTGGGCGGGGGCAGCCAGCTCGCGGCGGCCTGCGATCTGCGGTTCGTCGACGAGGCAGCCCTGTTCGGGATCACTCCGGCGAAGCTGGGCATCGTCTACCCCTCCTCGTCGACGCGGCGCCTGGTGTCGCTGGTGGGGCCCGCCACCGCCAAGTATCTGCTGTTCTCCGGCGAGCTGATCGACGCGGGGCGTGCGCTGCGCACCGGCCTGGTGGACGAGGTGCTGCCCGCGGGCGAGCTGGACAAGCGGGTCGCGGACTTCACCCGGATCCTCGCCGCCCGTTCACAGCTGACGCAGGCGGCGGCCAAGGAATTCGCCGCGGGGCGCGTGGACCGGGACGCCCACTGGGGCGCACAGGCGCGCGCGGGCGGCGACACCGCCGAGGGGGTCGCCGCCTTCCTGGAGCGCCGCGAGCCGCGCTTCACGTGGACGCCCGGCGCAGCCCCTACCGGCTGAAGCGGCTGGCCGCGCGGAACTGCTCGACCAGGTGCGCGGGCGCCTTCTGCGGGGACCCGGCGTCGAAGGGCGGCTGCGGGTCGTACTCCGTCAGGAGCTGCACGGCCCGGGCCCGCTCCTCGCCCGCGATCCGGCCGATCAGGGCGAGCCCCATGTCGATGCCGGAGGAGACTCCGGCCGCCGTGACGTACTTGCCGTCGAAGACGACGCGCTCCCCCGTCGGCCGCGCGCCGAACCGCTCAAGCTCGCCGAGCGCGAGCCAGTGCGAGGTGGCGCGGCGGCCCTCGATCAGCCCGGCGGCCGCGAGCAGGAGCGATCCGGTGCACACGGACGTGGTCCAGGTGCTGGTGGCGTCCGCCGAGCGCAGCCAGTCCAGGAGCGTCTCGTTCGCCATCTGGTCGCTCTGGCCGGGCCCGCCGGGGACGACAAGGACGTCGGGACTCGGCACGTCGGCCAGGGCGCGGTCGGCGACGAGCGCGAGGGAGCCGCTGTCGTTGCGCACGGGCCCGGGGCGCTCGGCCACGAAGACGGTCTCGACGCCGGGCATGCGGCTGAGGGTCTCGTACGGGCCGACCGCGTCCAGGGACGTGAAGCGGTCGAACAGGACGACGGCGATCTGCATGGGGTGCCTATCCGTTGAGGGCGGGGGCCTGCCGGTGCGCGAGAGGGGCGCGGGGAGCGAGAGGGGCGTGGAAGCGCCGCCGGTACTCGGCGGGCGCCGCGCCGAGGATCTTGACGAAGACCCGGCGCATCGCCTCCGGAGTGCCGTAGCCGCAGGCGCGCGAGATCTCCTCTACCCCGTCGGAGGTGTCCTCCAGGAGGCGTCTTGCGTGCTCGACGCGCACCCGCTCGACGTACTTGCCCGGCGTCATCCCGGTCTCCGACTGGAACGCGCGGGCGAAGTGCCGGGGAGAGAGCCGGGCACGGGCGGCGAGCGACTCGACGCAGAGGTCGTCGTCCGGGTGCTCGGTGATCCACTGCTGGACCTCGCGCAGCGGCTCGCGCCGGGCGGTCTGCGCGGCGAGCTGGGCGCTGAACTGGGCCTGGTTCCCCGGCCGGCGCAGGAAGACGACGAGATGGCGGGCGACCGTCAGCGCCTCGTCCCTGCTCAGGTCCTCCTCCACGAGGGCAAGGGCCAGGTCGATGCCCGCGGTCACGCCCGCGGACGTGGCGACGTGACCGTCGCGGACGAAGATCGGATCGGGGTCGACCTCGACGGCCGGGTGGTCGCGGGCGAGCTTGCCGCAGAACGCCCAGTGCGTCGTCGCCCGGCGGCCGTCCAGGAGGCCCGCCTCGGCGAGGAGGATGGCGCCGGTGCAGACCGAGACCAGGCGCTGCGCGCGCGGGGCGTTCTCCCGGAGCCATGCGATCAGGCGCGGGTCGGCTTCGCGGGTGCCCAGGCCGCCTGGGGCAAGGAGGGTGTGCGGCTCGGGGGCGTCGGCGAGGGAGGAGTCCGGTACGAGCGTGAGCCCGCTGGAGGTGCGTACGGGGGCGCCGTCCAGGGACGCGGTGCGGATGCGGTACGCGGGCTCGTCGCCGCCGCGGCAGAGGGCGGCGCCCGCGAAGACCTCCACGGGCCCCGTGACGTCGAGGCTCTGTACCCCGTCGAAGAGGACGACCAGAACGGTTCGCTGCTCCATGCCCCGATTCTTGGCCCCGTGCGGCGTGGCCGCAATGACGGATGGCCCACCTTTCCTGCCATCGGCCGGACGCACCCCCGGATGGTTCGCGCGGGCGCCCCGGGCTTCACCTCATACCAACCAGTCGGTAACGTGCCTCCATGACTTCTCTCTCGCCCCCCACCCCGGCCCCGGCACTGCACCCTCGTGCGGGACGTCGATGTCACAACGTGCTCAATTCGCTGCACTCGACGCACTACTTCTCGCCCGATACCGGCCGCGAGCTGACCGAGATCGGCATCACCCACCCGAAGGCGGTCAATTTCGCCGTGCGCACGGCGGCGATGGGCCCGGTCGGGGCCGGAGTGGTCACGGCGGCGTTCTACAACTACAAGCACGAGGCCGTGGCCCGGCACGTCCCCGCCATCTGGCGCCTCGCATCGCCCGAGGACGTCCTCGCCGCACGCCTGCGTGCCGTCGACGCGACGCTGCGGCGCCTCCTGGGCGAGGAAGCCCTCGCCTCCCCGGAGATGGCGGAGGCGGCGGAGCTCGCCCTGCGCGCCGCCGAGGCCTGCTCCCGCTCCGCACGCCCGCTGTACGCCGCCCACGCCGACCTGCCCGTCCCGCAGGAGCCGCACCTCGCGCTCTGGCACGCCGCGACCCTGCTGCGCGAGCACCGGGGCGACGGCCACCTCACGGCCCTCCAGCACGCCGAACTCGACGGCCTCGAGGCCCTGGTGAGCCACACCGCGACCGGCAAGGGCATGCGGCCGAAGTGGAACTTCTCCACCCGCGGCTGGAACCAGGAGGAATGGGACGCCGCCGTGCAGCGCCTGCACGCCCGCGGACTGCACGACGGCACGGCCGAGTTGACAGAGGCGGGCGTCGAGCTGCGCCGGGACGTCGAGGAGGCCACCGACCGCCTCGACCGGGCGCCGTACGAGCACCTGGGCGCCGCGGGCGTCGAGCGCCTGACCGAACTGGGCACGGTGTTCGCGGGCGCCGCACTGCAGGCCGGGGCGTTCCCGGCGGATCTGCTCGGCAAGGAGTAGGCGGGAGCGCTGCGGGCGTCCCGGCCCGACCGGCAGGGCGCCCCGGGGCATGATCCGCTCGGTCCGAGGTACCCGTGCGTCAGCGGTCCCGCACACCTGCGTGCCGGACCGGGCGACGAGAGGGGAAATCCCGTGTTCCGTGCGATCGCGGATGTCCTGCGCACGATCGGCACGGCGCTCGCCCTCCTGGTGACATGGCCGTTCCGGGCCCTGGCCCGCGTCTTGCGCGGAGCCTCACGCTCCGGAGGCCGGTCGGCGCGGGCACGCCGGGTCTGATCCCCCCGCTGTCGGTGCCACCTGCCACAATTGCCCGGCAACCCCAGTGAGAAGGCGGGAAACGTGGCACCTCTGCAGACGTCCACTCCAGCATCGATCGAAGGCAGGATCGCCGAAGAACTCGGCGTACGGGAGCGGCAGGTGAAGGCCGCCGTCGACCTGCTCGACGGCGGCTCGACGGTGCCCTTCATC
>NZ_JBNNJZ010000333.1:0-9183 GCF_050270335.1 Streptomyces sp. NPDC059900 | reverse complement strand
GCCTCGCTGATGCCGAGGAACGAGGGCAGTGCGGCCCCGCTGTTCCACAGGCCCACGTGGTCGCGGTGCAGGGTGGCGATGCCGTGGCCCGCCGCGAACGCCAGGGCGGGGCCGCTGAAGCGCGCCGTCGTCACGCAGATCGCCACATCGGCCCCGAAGTGCACCCGCGAGCCCAGGAGATCGCGCAGGTCGCGGCTGGCGACGGCGCGGTGCGGCGCATACCGCTTGCACTGGATGATCATGCTCCGGCCGTCCGGGAGCCGCCCGGCCACGTCGACGCCGTGGTCCCCGGACCCGCCCACGCGGCGCACCTCGGCGCACCCGTCCCTGCGGCAGAGCCCGGCGACCAGTTCCTCGAACTGCGTGCCGGTCATCGCGTCCGCCTCGGCGAGCGTCCGGTGGCCCGCCCGCACCTGCTCCGTCCTGCGCCACGCGCGATCGCGGTCGCGCGCCATCCGGTCCGTGCGCCACAGCCACCACAGCACGCAGCCCAGCACGCCCAGGACCAACGCCCCCGTCGCATAGGGCCGCAGGGCCGTCCAGATCATCAGCAGTTGCAGGAGCAGCACGGCGGCGCACACCGCCACGGGCTTCCACGGCCCCCCGTGCCGCTTTCGCGCCGCCGTGCGCCGTCCCTGCCGAGCGGTCATCGCAGCCCCCCTCCGCCGTCCCTGCCAGCAGTGTGGGCAGGGACGGCGGGTTGGGGAAGGGCACACGCACCCGCGGCCGCCGCCGCCCGGTACATCCAGCCGGACCAAGCCGACCTGCGGGCTCCGGGGCGCGCTCATACGGTGGCTGAATGGTCATCAGGTACCTCTCGCGCTCCTCATCCGTCCGCACCGCGGCCCTCGCGGTCGCCGCTCTGGTCCTCCTGCCCACCCCCGTGGCGGCCGCCGCGGCCGAGCCCTCACCGCCCAAGCCGGGCCCGGCGTACTCCTCGGACCTGCTGGACCGGCCCGGAGTGCAGGCCCGCCCCGGTACGGGCGCTCCGGCCCTGCCGGACGACGTCTCCGCGCTCTCCTGGCTGGTGGCCGACGCCCGTTCGGGCGAAGTCCTCGCCGCCCACAACGCGCACCGCCAACTGCCGCCCGCCTCCACCCTGAAGTCGCTCTTCGCCCTCACCGCGCTGCCCCACCTGGACGCCGTCGCCCGGCACAAGGTCACCCAGAGCGAACTCGACGGCGTCGGGGACGGCAGCAGCCTGGTGGGGGTCGAGGCGGGGCGCAGCTACAGCGTCGCCGACCTGTGGCGCGGTGTGTTCCTCAGCTCCGGCAACGACGCCGTGCACGTGCTCGCCAAGCTCAACGGCGGCTGGCAGCAGACCGTCCGTCAGATGCGCGCCAAGGCCCGCGAGCTGGGCGCCCGCGACACCCATGTGGTCTCCCCGGACGGTTACGACGCGGCGGGGCAGGTCTCGTCCGCCTACGACCTGGCGGTCTTCGGCCGGGCGGGGCTCGCGGATCCGGAGTTCTCGCGCTACTGCTCGACGGCGGTGGCCAAGTTCCCGAACGGCAACTGGTCTTATCCCATCCAGAACACCAACCGGCTGCTGACCGGCGCGGACGGCGTGGCCCGCTACCCCGGCCTGCTCGGCATCAAGAACGGCTACACCAGCCACGCGGGCAACACCCTGGTCAGCGCGGCGCAGCGGGACGGCCGCACGCTCGTCGTGTCGGTGATGAACCCCCAGGCCGGCGGCGGGTATCGCGTGTACGAGGAGGCCAGGGAGCTGCTCGACTGGGGCTTCAAGGCGGCGCCGCACGTCAGGCCGGTGGGCTCGCTGATCCCCGAGAGCCAGAAGCGGGACGCGGGGCGGGCCGCCGCACCCGACGCCGAGCTCGCCGCGCATTCGGTCGGCGACGAGGGCTCGGACTGGACCTCGATCCTCCTGGTCAGCGCCGGCTGTGCGGTGCTGCTGGCCGGTGCGGTGGTGGTGGTCCGGCGGCGCAGGGCCCGTGCCTAGCTCTTGCCGGGGCGCCAGTAGCCGAGCGCGTGCACGCGCTGGCGGGGGATCGAGAGGTCCTTGCGGACGTACGAGGCCAGGGCCCGCGTCGTCGCCGTGTCGCAGGTGATCCATACGTACACGTCGTCGGGGTCCTCGACCAGGGCGGGCAGTGCGGCCCTGACCTCCTCGACCAGCCGGCCGCCCGCGTCGTGCCGCTCCACCCGGTGCAGGTCGTGCAGGGCCGGGTCCAGGCCCGGGTCCAGGCCGTGGTCCGAGGCGTGCTGCGTCTCCAGCCACAGGGTGGCCGGCACGCCGGGCATGGCGGCCAGGAGCGAGGTGACGGCCGGCAGGGCCGCCGAGTCGCCGATGACCAGGAGCCGCGCGGGCAGCGGATCGGGCACCTCGAAGCCGGTGCCCTGCAAGGTGGCCTCGATCCTGTCCCCCGCGGCGGCCTTGCGCGCCCAGTCGCTCGCCGGACCGTCGTGCAGGGCGAACTCCAGGCTGAAGGTCCCGGCGGCGGGGTCGGGGTCCACCAGGGTGTAGGCGCGCTGGTGGTGCCGGCCGTCCGCCTGGTCGAACCACAGGCGCACCCACATCGTGGGGTGCACTCCGCTCAGGGCGAGCATGCCGCCGTCCGTGAGGTGCAGGCGCCGGTAGTGCTCGGTGACGTCCTCGGCCCCGGTCACGGTGAACTCGAAGTCCTTGCCGCGGAACAGCTTGAGGACCACGCCCTCCCAGCCATGCCCCATCGGATACCCCTCCCCTGCCGGACGGCCGGACGGCGGGCAGCCCCGGCCGCCCTGACCGCCGGAAGCCGCCCACCGCGATTAAGTTAGGGCAGCCTAACCTAATACTGGTCGGAGGGAGGGCTGTCGCACCCCGCGTCTCCCAGCAGGCGGTCCAGATCCCGCTCCAGGCCCAGCCCGCCGGCCTCGCGCGCGACCCCCACCAGGGCGTACGTGCGCGCCAGGAACCGGCGCAGCACGGCCCGGTCGAACTGCACCAGGGCCACCCCCTGCGGCGCGTGGAACTCCAGCACCGTGCGCGCCCGCCCGCACGGCCAGATCTGCACGTCGCCGCCGCCCGCGGGGGCGCGCAGCCCCTCTTCGAGGAGCCGGCGGGCAAATATCCAGGTGACTTCCGCGCCGTCGAGGGAGGCCTCCGGCGGGAAGGCGATCTGCACGGCCAGGGGGTCGGCCGAGGCATAGCGCAGGGTCACGGGCAGCGCGCGCTCGCGCCCCTCGGGAGTGATCAGGCGGGCACGTGCGGGGTGGTCAAGCCTGTCGGCCACGATCGGACTCCTCTTCCCGCACAGCTGCCGCTGCCCGCTCGGCTTTCTTCCGTATCTGTAGGAGTCCGCGGCGGGGGATTCATTACGCGCCGCGCCGGACAAATTCTGTGACCTGCGTCACTTGCGCCTCATCTGTGCGGCGCCGCCGCCGGGGCGCCCGGCGGTTTCGGGAACGCGCGGGACCGGGGAAAGGAGAACGCATGCTGCTAGCCCGCCTCGCCCACGTGTCCGCCGCCGTGGCCACCACCCCCGCCCGCTCCCAGAAGATCGCCCTGCTCGCCGACCTCTTCCGCTCGGCCGCTCCCGCCGACGCCCCCGTCGTCATCCCCTACCTCGCGGGCCGCCTGCCCCAGGGGCGGCTCGGCATCGGCTGGAGCCTGCTGAAGGAACCGCCGGCGCCCGCCGCCGAGCCCGCCCTCACCGTCCGGGCCGCGGACGCCGCCCTCACCGCGATCGGCGCCGTCTCCGGCCAGGGATCGCAGGGTGAGCGCAAACGCCTGGTGCGGGAGCTGATGGGCGCGGCCACCGCCGAGGAGCAGCGCTTCCTCGTCGGGCTGCTGACCGGCGAGGTCCGCCAGGGCGCGCTCGACGCCATCGCCGTGGAGGGCCTGGCCAGGGCCACCGAGGCCGAGCCCGGCGCCGTGCGGCGCGCGGTGATGCTGGCCGGGGAGGTGACCCCGGTGGCCGAGGCGCTCCTCGCGCGCGGCCCCGGCGCCCTGGAGGAGTTCCTGCTCAGCGTCGGCCGGCCGGTGCTCCCGATGCTCGCCCGGGGTGCGTCCTCGGTCGCCGAGGGCATCGGCAAGCTGGCCGGGCCGTGCGCCGTCGAGGAGAAACTGGACGGCATCCGCGTCCAGGTGCACCGCGACGGAAACGACGTGCGCGTCTACACCCGCACCCTGGACGACATCACCGACCGGCTGCCCGAGCTCACCTCCGCCGCCCTCGGCCTGGAGGGCGAGGCGTTCATTCTCGACGGCGAGGTCATCGCCCTGGACGACCGGGGCAGACCCCGGCCCTTCCAGGAGACCGCCGGACGCGTCGGCTCCCGCGTGGACGTCACCGCCGCGGCCGCGGCGCTGCCCGTCTCCCCCGTCTTCTTCGACGTCCTGTACGCCGCGGGGCAGGATCTGCTCGACCTGCCGCTGGCCGAGCGGCACGACCATCTGGCGCGCCTGGTCCCCGAGCCGATGCGGGTGCGGCGCACCGTCGTCACCGACCCCGCCGACCGGTCCCAACTGCGCGCCGCCGACGCGTTCTTCGCCGACACGCTGGACCGCGGCCACGAAGGGGTCGTGCTCAAGGACCTCGCCGCGCCGTACAGCGCGGGGCGGCGCGGGGCCGGCTGGCTGAAGGTCAAGCCCGTGCACACCCTGGACCTCGTGGTCCTGGCCGCCGAGTGGGGCCACGGGCGGCGCACCGGCAAGCTCTCCAACCTCCACCTGGGCGCCCGGCGCGAGGACGGCACGTTCGCCATGCTCGGCAAGACGTTCAAGGGCATGACCGACGCGATGCTGGCCTGGCAGACCGAGCGGCTGCGTGAGCTCGCGGTCGGCGACGACGGCTTCGTGGTGACCGTACGCCCCCGGCTCGTCGTCGAGATCGCCTACGACGGGCTGCAGAAGTCCACCCGCTATCCGGCCGGGGTCACGCTCCGATTCGCCCGGGTCGTGCGCTATCGCGAGGACAAGTCGCCCGCCGAAGCCGATTCCGTGGAGACGGTGCTGGCGAACCGTCAGCCTTAATCCAGGCACGGATCCCTCTACCACCAAGTTCAGGCAAAGAACGGGCCGATAGGGTGACCTTAACGCCGTATTGACGCCCACCCGCCCAATCAGCAACTAGGGGAAGAGCTGTGCCCGCTTCACGCCTGAGCCAGACGCCACTTCCAGGCATCGGCATCCGGTACGACCTGACCACCCGGGAACACCGCCAGATCTCGGTCGTCGCGCACCGGGACGGTGCACGCACCCTCAGCGCCTACCGTGCCGACGATCCCGACGAGTGCGCGCTCTCGCTGCGCCTGAGTTCCGGGGAGGCCGACGCACTGATCGACGCCCTGATGCCCTCGCACCACAGCCCGAACCTCCTGCACACCACCGACCTCGGCCTGGTCGCCGAACGCATCGAGATCTCCGGCAGCTCGCACTGGAACGGGCGCGTGCTCGGCGAGACCCAGATGCGCACCGAGACCGGCGCCTCCATCGTGGCGGTCCTGCGCAGGGCCGAGGCCATCCCCTCGCCGACGCCGGACTTCCGGCTCGCGGGCGGGGACACGCTCATCGTGATCGGCACCCGCGAGGGTGTGGAGAGCGCCGCGGCGATACTCGGGCGGGAGTGATTCGATGCATTCCGCTGTCTTCCTGATCGAATTCGGCGCGATCATCCTCGCGCTCGGACTGCTCGGCCGGTTCGCCGGACGGTTCCGCTTCTCCCCGATCCCCCTCTACCTGCTCGCCGGACTCGCCTTCGGCGAGGGCGGACTGCTGCCGCTGGGTGCCAGCGAGGAGTTCGTCGCGATCGGCGCCGAGATCGGCGTCATCCTGCTGCTGTTGATGCTGGGCCTCGAATACACCGCAAGCGACCTGGTCAGCAATCTCAAGACGCAGTACCCGGCCGGGCTGGTCGACATGACGCTCAACGCCGTGCCGGGCGCGATCGCCGCCCTGCTCATGGGCTGGGGCCCGGTGGCCGCCATCGTCCTTGCGGGCGTCACCTGGATCTCCTCCTCCGGAGTCATCGCCAAGGTCCTGGGCGACCTGGGCCGACTGGGCAACCGCGAGACGCCCGTCATCCTCAGCATCCTGGTCCTCGAAGACCTGGCGATGGCGGTGTATCTGCCCATCATCACCGCCCTGTTGGCCGGTGTCGGCTGGGCCGCGGGCAGCCTCACCCTGGGCATCGCGCTCGGCGCGGCCGGTCTCGTGCTGTTCCTGGCCGTGCGCTACGGCCGCCTGATCTCGCGCTTCGTCTCCAGCGACGACCCCGAGAAGCTGCTCCTGGTCGTCCTGGGTCTGACCATCCTGGTCGCCGGGATCGCACAGCAGCTCCAGGTGTCGGCCGCCGTCGGCGCGTTCCTGGTGGGCATCGCCCTGTCCGGCGAGGCCGCCGAGGGGGCGCACAGCCTGCTCGCGCCGCTGCGCGACCTGTTCGCCGCCGTCTTCTTCGTCTTCTTCGGCCTGCACACCGATCCGGCGAGCATCCCGCCGGTGCTGCTTCCGGCGCTGCTGCTCGCCGTCGTCACGGCGTGCACGAAGATGGCCACGGGATACTGGGCGGCGCGCCGCGCCAAGATCTCCGTCAAGGGACGGTGGCGGGCGGGCGGTGCGCTGGTGGCGCGCGGCGAGTTCTCCATCGTCATCGCCGGTCTGGCCGTCACCGCGGGCATCGAGCCCTCGCTGGGCCCGCTGGCCACGGCGTACGTCCTGATCCTCGTCGTCGTCGGCCCGCTGACCGCCCGCTTCGCGCAGCCGGTGGCCGCGCGCGTGAGCCGGCTGCGGTCGCGCGGCGGGGAGGGCGCGGGCGCGGTGGCCCTGCCCGCTCCCCGGGAGCCGGAGCAGTCCGCGCATGAGTCCCTCGACGAACAGAACACCAGCGGGCGCTCCTGACGCCAACCTTGGGCCGGGTACGCGGTGCCGCGTACCCGGCCGAGGCCGGTCTCTTCTCGGATGTGCGTCTGCCGGGTTCGCGGCGTTGCCGACTGCGGATCGTGGTCCGTCCTCGCGCAGGTACCCGCGCCCCTTCGGGGCGCTCTGCGGGTTCCTTAGCGCCCCACCGCGTAGCCCTGCATCCCGCGCGGGTTGGCCGCGGCCGAGAGCACCCCGGTGTGCGGATCGCGGGCCACCGCGCACAGCCGGCCCTCCGACCAGGGCTCGCCGACCGTCACGTCGTGGCCGCGGCGCCGCAGTTCCCCGATCACCTCCTGGTCCATGCGGGCTTCGACCGTGACGCTGCCCGGGCGCATGCCGCGCGGGTAGAAGGAGCCGGGGAAGCTGTCGTTGTGCCAGTTGGGGGCATCCACGGCGCCTTGCAGGTCGAGGCCGCCGCGGACCGAATCGCGCAGCGCGACCGCCAGGAAGAAGTGCACCTGCCACTGGTCCTGCTGGTCGCCGCCGGGCGTGCCGAACGCCATCACCGGTACGCCGTCCTTGAGGGCGAGGGAGGGGGTCAGGGTGGTGCGCGGGCGGCGGCCGGGCGTCAGGGAGTTGGGCAGGCCCTCCTCCAGCCACGCCATCTGCAGGCGGGTGCCGAGCGGGAAGCCCAGCTCGGGGACGACCGGGTTGGACTGCAGCCAGCCGCCGCTGGGCGTGGCCGCGACCATGTTGCCCCAGCGGTCGACGATGTCCAGGTGGCAGGTGTCGCCGCGGGTGGCGCCGTCCGCCGAGACGGCCGGTTCGCCGGGCACGGGCGAGGTCCCGCTCTTGGCGACGGTCGGCTCGCCGGCGCCCGCACCGGGCAGGCCCAGCGCGTCGAAGCCGGGCTCGCCGTCGGCCACGGCCCGCGCGTGGGCGGAGATCTTCGCGGTGCGCCCGCCGGGGCTTCCGGGGCGCAGCGCGTGCGAGGCTTTGTCGCCGATCAGGGCGCGCCGCGCGTCGTTGTAGGCCGGGGAGAGCAGATCGGCGAGGGGGACCGTGCCCTCGCCGTCCGCGTCGCCGTACCAGGCCTCGCGGTCGGCCATGGCCAGCTTGCAGCCCTCGATCAGCAGGTGCACGTAGTCGGCCGAGCCGTAGGCGGGCAGGTCGGCCGGTGCGGAGGGCAGCACGGCCAGCTGCTGGAGGAAGGCGGGGCCCTGGCTCCAGCCGCCCGCCTTGCACAGCGTCCAGCCGTTCCAGTCGTAGGTCGCCGGGGCCTCGTAACTCGCCTCCCAGCCCGCCAGGTCGGCGGCCGTCAGGGTGCCGGTGTGCCGGGAGCCGCTGGTGTCCATGGTGGGGACGGCCGCCTGGCGGATCAGCGCCTCGGCGATGAACCCTTGGCTCCAGATCTTCCGCGCGGCCTCGATCTGCTCGACGCGCGAGCCCTGCGAGGCCTCCTCGATCACGCGGCGCCAGGTCGCGGCGAGCGCCGGATTGCGGAAGAGCTCGCCGGGGCGCGGCGAGCGGCCGCCGGGCAGATAGACCTCGGCCGAGGAGGGCCACTCGCTCTCGAAGAGTGCGCGCACCGTCTCGACGGTCTCGCCCACCCGCTCCACGGGCGCGTGCCCGTCCTCGGCGTACCCGATGGCGTACTTGAGGACATCGGCGAGGGACTTGGTCCCGTGATCGCGCAGGAGCACCATCCACGCGTCGAAGGCGCCCGGCACGGCGGCCGCCAGCGGACCGGTGCCCGGCACCAGGTCCAGGCCCAGGGAGCGGTAGTGCTCCACGCTCGCCCCGGCCGGCGCGCCGCCCTGCCCGCACAGGACGCGCACCCGGCCGCCGGCGGGCGCCAGGATGATCGGCACTTCGCCCGCCGGGCCGTTGAGGTGCGGCTCGACCACGTGCAGGACGAAACCGGCGGCGACGGCCGCGTCGTAGGCGTTGCCGCCGTCCTCCAGGACGGCCATCGCGGACTGCGAGGCGAGCCAGTGGGTGGAGGAGACCATGCCGAAGGTGCCTTGCAGGGTCGGCCGAGTGGTGAACAAGAGTGCTACTCCTAGCGTGCGGTGCGGGTAGTGGGGATCGTAGGGAGGTTCGGGGCGGCGGCAGCGTCCGGTGCCGTGCCGTCGTCGCCGACCAGGTGGCAGGAGACCTGGTGCCCGCCGCTTTCGCCGGTGTCCGGGGCGAGCTCGCGCAGCGCGGGCGCCTCGGTGCGGCAGCGGTCGACGGCCAGCGGGCAGCGCGTGTGGAAGCGGCAGCCCGGCGGCGGGGCGAGGGGGCTGGGCAGTTCGCCGCTGAGGACGATGCGCCGGCGGGTGCGCTGGAGGGCCGGGTCCGGTTCGGGGGCGGCGGACAGGAGCGCCTGGGTGTAGGGG
>NZ_JBNNJZ010000332.1:0-9223 GCF_050270335.1 Streptomyces sp. NPDC059900 | reverse complement strand
GGGTGCACAAGGTCGACGGGCGCACGGTGGCCGTCGCGGGCCCCGACTCGGTGTGGCTCGACACGTCCGCCGAGACCTTCGGCAAGGACCTGACGACGTACGCGGACTTCACGGTCTCGCCCGGTGAACGGATCGCGTTCACCATCTCGTGGCAGCCCTCGCACAAGCAGCCGCCCGCCCCCGCCGAGCCCGAGAACGCCCTGGTGGCGACCCAGGACTTCTGGCGCGAGTGGGTCGATCACTGCACGTACCACGGCCCCTACCGCGAGGCCGTGGTCCGCTCGCTGATCACGCTGAAGGCCCTGACGTACGCCCCCACGGGCGGCATCGTCGCGGCGCCCACGACCTCGCTGCCCGAGGACATCGGAGGCTCCCGCAACTGGGACTACCGCTACACCTGGCTGCGCGACGCCGCCATCACGCTCTCCTCGCTCCTGCGCACCGGATACCGCGAGGAGGCCCGCGCCTGGCGCGAATGGCTGCTGCGCGCGGTGGCGGGCGACCCGGAGAACCTGCAGATCATGTACGGCATCGCGGGCGAGCGCGAACTCGGCGAGGCCGAACTGGACTGGCTGCCGGGGTACGAGGGTTCGACCCCGGTCCGGGCCGGCAACGGCGCCGCGCACCAGCTCCAGCTCGACGTGTACGGCGAGGTCACCGAGGCCCTGCACCTGGCGCACATGACGGGCCTGGCCCGCAGCGACTACGCCTCGCTGCTCCAGCTCAAGCTCATCCGCTACCTGGAGTCGAACTGGGACCAGCCGGACGAGGGCATCTGGGAGGTGCGCGGCCCGCGCCGCCACTTCGTGCACTCCAAGGTGATGTGCTGGGTCGCCGTCGACCGCACGATCAAGCTCATCGAGTCCGGCGAGGCGGACGGTCCCCTGGAGAAGTGGCGCGAGCTGCGCGACGACATCCACCGGGACGTCTGCGAGAAGGGCTACGACAAGGAGCGCAACACGTTCACGCAGTCGTACGGCTCCAAGGAGCTGGACGCCTCGCTGCTGCTCATCCCGCAGATGGGCTTCCTGCCGCCCGACGACAAGCGCGTGATCGGCACGATCGAGGCGATCCAGCGGGAGCTCTCCACGCCGGACGGCTTCATCCTGCGCTACCCCACCACCGGTGACGACGCGGGCGTGGACGGGCTGGAGGGCGACGAAGGCGCCTTCCTTGCCTGTTCGTTCTGGATGGCGGACGACCTCGCGATGATCGGCCGGGTCGACGAGGCCCGCAAGCTCTTCGAGAAGCTGCTCGCGCTCCGCAACGACCTGGGGCTGCTCGCCGAGGAGTGGGACCCGCGCCTCCAGCGGCAGGTCGGCAACTTCCCGCAGGCGTTCAGCCACGTGCCGCTGATCGACACAGCGCTGCGTCTCACGGCCAGCGGGGCGTACGGCGGCTAGCGAGGCTCCTCGGACACGGGCGGCGACGGATTGTTCCGTCGCCGCCCGTTCGAGTTGTCGGGATATGAGCGGAACAGATCACTCCCGTAACCGGTCGGAGATGTTCCCGGGACGTATCCGCAGGTACCGTCCGCTCCATGGAAAGTCAGGGCACGCAGGGCACTCAGGGCGGGATCACCGTGCAGCGGGCCCTGGAACTTCCGGGGCTGCGCGGCGGGCTCCCCGAGGTGGTCGCGGGCGCGGAACGGCTGCAGCGCACGGTGCGGTGGGTGCACGCGGGCGAGGTGCCGAACATCGCCTCGCTCCTCAAGGGCGGCGAACTGCTCCTGACCACGGGCCTCGGCCTCGGCGCACGCCCCGCCGAACAGCGCGTCTTCGTACGAAAGCTCGCCGAGCGCGGCATCGCGGCACTCGTCGTCGAGCTCGGCCCGCGCTTCACGCGGCTCCCCGCGGCGATAGTGGAGACGGCGCGCTCGGCGGGCCTTCCGCTGGTGCAGCTGCACCGCGAGGTCCCCTTCGTGACGGTCACGGAGGAAGTCCACACCGAGATCGTCAACGGCCACTACGCACTGCTCCAGCGAGCCGACGAGGTCCACCGGCGCTGCACGGAGGCGCTGCTCGGCGGGGGCGGCATTCCCCAGGTCCTCGGCGTGCTCGCGGACTTCAGCGGCAACCCCGTGTTCCTGGAGACGGCGGACGGGCAGCTGCTCTACGCCGCCGGGGCGGGCACCGAGTGCGCCGACCCCCTCCAGGTGTGGGAGGGGCTGCGGGGCCACCACAAGGACGGGCCGCCCGCGGGCGCGCTGCTCGTCGACGTGCCGGGCGGCGGGCCCGGCTCCGGGTCGGTGCGCGCCCGGCTCGTGCTCCTCGCCGTGGAGTCCGCGCTGCTTCCGGTGCACCGCATCGCGGCGGAGCGGGCCGCGGGCTCCCTCGCGGTGGTCCTGATGCAGGCCCGGCAGGAGGAGGAGCTCGCCGCGCGCGGCCGGGGCGACTTCCTGACCGATCTGGCAGAGGGGCGGATCAAGCCCGACGACGCGCCCGCCCAGGCGCGGGTGCTCGGTTTCAAGCCCGGCGAGAGTCCCCTGCTGCCGGTCGTGATGCGGCTCGCGGACGGTCTGCCGCCCGGCGGGGGCTGGGCCGTGCTCGCGCGGGCCGTGGCGGAGGAGCTCGCGGCGGTGGGGGTGCCGGTGCTGCTCGGCGTACGTCCGGTCGAGGGGCGCGTGCCGCTGCTCCTCGGACTCCGCTCGGAATCCGAACGCACCGCGGTGGCCGACCGGGTCGCCACCGCGCTGCGGGCGGGCGTCGAGCGGGCGGGCATGCAGCGGGCCGGGGCGCTGCCGCCGGTCGTGGTGGTCGGGGTCGCGGGCGGCTGGGCGGCGGCCTCGGCGGGGCTGCGGCACGCGGCGGAGACGGCGACGGCCGCGCAGGGCCTCTCGGACCGCCCCTGGTACGACGCGCGGCGCCTGGACATCGACCTGCTGCTGTGGCGCCTGCACAACTACGACGACTCGGCGCTCGCGGCGTTCGTGGACCGCGCGATCGGCCCGCTGCGCGCCCACGACCAGCGCTCGAAGCCGCCGCTGCTGCCCACTCTGCAGACGTATCTGGCGCATGCGGGACGCAAGGCGGAGACGGCGCGCGAACTGCACCTGAACCGCCAGACGCTCTACAACCGTCTCGCCAGGATCAGCGAACTCCTGGGCACGGACCTGGACGACCCGCAGACGGTGCTCGCGCTGAGCCTGGCGCTGCGGGCGCGGAGGCATGTGGCGTAGCGGCCGTCGGCCAGCCGTCAAGGCCCGTCAGCGGCGCCGCGTGCCGGCTACAGGGCCAGCGGCTGCGTCAACTCGTCGTAGACGCTGAGCACTTGCGTGACCGTCTCGTCCTCGGTCGGCCAGGTCGCGGCCTGGGTCGTCCCCTTGTCCTTGAGCTGCTCCCTGAGCACGGGGTCGGCGAGGAGGCGGGCGACAGCGGTGGCCAGGGCCCCGGCGTCGCCGTACGGGACGAGGACGGCCGCGTCGCCGACCAGTTCGGGGATGCCGCCGACGGCGGTCGCCACGAGCGGCACGCGCGCGTGCAGGGCTTCCTGGGCGAGTACGGAGCGGGACTCCCAGCTGCTGGGCAGCACCACGAGGTCGGCCGCGGCGAGCATCTCGGAGATGTCGTCGCGCCGCCCGACGAGCCGGGCCGGCAGGCCCTCGCCCTCGATACGACGCTGCAGCGCAGCCCGCTCGGGCCCCTCACCGGCGATGACGAGGAGCGGCAGGGGGTCGAGATGGCGCCACGCGCGGGACGCCTCCAGGAGGACGTCGTAGCCGCGCTGTCGTTCGAGCGTGCCGACCGTGACGACCAGCGGCCGGTCGACGGCACCGATCTCGGCGCGCGCCTTGTGCCGCAGCCCGTCGGCCTCCTCGGCCGCGTCGGCGGCCGCGCGCGGCGCGGGGAACGTGACGGGGGCGAGGCGGGCGTCCCGCGCGCCCCTGCTGCGGGCGCGGTCGACGAGGTCGGAGGAGGTGCCCAGGACCACGGCGGCGGCCTTGGCGACGCGTCGCTCCAGAAGGTGCAGGAGGCGGGCGCGGGCGCCTTCCGCGTGCGCGCGGGTGTGCCAGGTGACGACGAGGGGGATGCGGCGGCCGGTGAGCGCGAGGGCTGCGCGGAGTGCGGCATGCAGTCCGTGCGCGTGTACGAGGTCGGCGTCGGCGCAGGCCATGCGCAGGGAGGCGACGGACGCGGGGTCGCTGCTGCGGGGTACGTGGACGTGCCGGGCGCCGGTGCCCGTCAGGTCGTAGGCGCTTGCCGCCTCGCTGGGGGCGCAGACCGTGACCCGCACGCCCCGCGCGGCGAGGCCCGCGGCGAGCGACCTGACGTGCGCACTGCTGCCCGCGCTGCCACCGCCCAGTACCTGCACGGTGTGCAGCGGGGGCTGGCCGTGCGGCGACTGGCTGCTCACGTGGCTCACGTAGCCGGGGCTCCTGGGTTCGGCGTCGGGGGGCTGCGCCAAGGATGCCAGCCCGCACGGACGTTCCGGCACCACTGAAAGGTCTCTTCCGTGTCGCGACGGGCAACTCCCTGACCCGGTTCACCCACACGGGCGATGACAAAGCGTTTCCAACACCACGGATGCCGTGAGCCGCCCACATCTCCACAAGAAGCCCAGACCACCAACAAACCTTCCGGACCCCTCGGAGCCCCGCAAGGGCCACGGGGCTGCGCGGGGCCCGTAAGCGGCACGGGGAACTACGCGAGCCCCCGTAAGGAACGCGGGCAACTACACGAAGCCCCGTAGGGGGCGCGGGGAACTGCGCGAAGCCCCGTAGGGGGCGCGGGGAACTGCGCGAGCAACCCAGAAAGAACCCGCACCCGCCAACGCACGCCCGCAGGGCAGACGCCCCCGCGAAGACCAGCCGGCCCGCAGGGCACACGCACCCACGAACCTCAGCCAGCCCGCAGGGCACAGGCACCGCGAACCTCAGCCGCCCGCAGGGCAGGACGCCGCCACGCTGATCCGCTCCCCGCACACCGCCGCCCCCACGACCGCCGCCGCGTGCACGACCAGCCCCACCCGCCCGTTGCCCGCCACGATCGCCGCACCCAGCACCGCGCCCAGCGCATGCGCCCCCGCGTCACCGATCATGGCGCGCTCCCCCACATCCTCCGGGAGCACGGCCCCCGCGGCGCCCACGGAAGCGGCGGCGAGAACCCCGGCGGCGCCCTTGCGCAGCAGCCCCGGCGCGGCCAGCGCCACCACCGCTCCGGCAGCCCTGCCCGGACGTACGTCCACGAGGTTGACGAAGTGCGCCGTGCCCGCGATCACCACGCCCGCGAGGACCTTGTCCACCGGCCGCTCCTTGAGCAGCCCGCCCGCGGCGAGTCCCGCCGCGGAGACCCCGAACAACTTCACGGCCCCGCTGGTCACTTCACCGTCCCGCAGGGCCCCCAGGTGCGCCCGGAAACCCCGGCGCGGATCGCCCTGGCCCGCCACGTCGTCGTACGCCCCGCAGGCCCCCGCGCCCAGCACGGCGAGCGCGACGGCACCGCGGACCCTGGCCGGCAGCGCCACGGCCCCGGCCGCGGCACCGAGGGCGGCGGCCGGCCCGGCGTACAACTCCACCGTCCGCCCCGCGTAGTTCTTCCGCTGCCAGCGGCCGGGCCCGCCGGGGGCACGCGAACGCAGGGCGGCGGTGGCCGCGCGGGTGACGGCGGCTGCGGCGAGAAGGGCGGTGGAGCGCCGGGCGGACTCGCGGTCGATCATGCGGGCCAGCCTACGGTCAGCCCGTCCGGCGCTTGAGGACGAGCCCGGCGCAGCCGGTGACCGACGGTACGCAACAAACCCCCGAAGGCGCCCCCGCCCGCTACCCGTCCCCCCGAGCCGTCGCCAGCAGCTCCTCCGCGTGGGCCCGCGCGGTCTCCGAGTCCTCCTGGCCGGCCAGCATCCGGGACAACTCCCGCACCCGGTCCTCCCCTTCGAGCACGAGCACCCCGGACCGCGTCACGGACCCGTCGTTCGTCTTCTCGACAAGCAGCTGCCGGTCCGCGAACGCCGCCACCTGCGGCAGGTGCGTCACGACCACGACCTGCGCGGACTTGGCGAGCCGTGCGAGCCTGCGGCCGATCTCGACCGCGGCCTTGCCGCCGACGCCCGCGTCGACCTCGTCGAAGAGGTACGTAGGAACGGGGTCCGTGCCCGCGAAGACGACCTCGACGGCCAGCATCACGCGCGACAGCTCACCACCGGACGCGCCCTTGGCGATCGGCCGCGGTGGGGCCCCCGGATGCGGGGCGAGGAGAAGCTCGACCTCGTCGACGCCCGCCGGACCGTACGCGACGAGGCGTCCGTCCACCGGCACGCCGTCCGCGCCCTCCGGCACCTCCGTGGCGGTGATGTCGATCGTCACGCGCGCGTGCGGCATCGCGAGCGAGGACAGCTCTTCGGTGACGGCGGCCGCGAACCGCGACGCCGCCTCCTGCCGCGCGTCGGTCAACGCCTGCGCGAGCCCGGCGAGTTCGCCCCGGAGCGCGTCCCGCTCGGCGGTCAGCTCTTCGAGACGGTCGTCGTCGCCCTCGAGTTCGGTGAGCCGCGCGGCGCCCTCCTGGGCCCAGGCGAGCACGGAGTCGATGTCGGCGCCGTACTTCCGGGTCAGCTGGGTCAGCGCGGCCCGCCGCTCCTCCACCGCCGCCAGGCGCAGCGGATCGGCGTCGAGGTCATCGGCGTACCCGGCGAGTTCCCCCGCCACGTCGCCAAGGAGGATCCCGATCTCGCCGATCCGCTCGGCGAGCGAGGCCAGGGCGGGGTCATGGGAGCGCACCGCCTCCAGCGCCCGGTGGGCGCCCGCCACGAGTGTCGTGGCGTCGACCCCCTCCGGGTCCTCGGGGATGCCCGCGAGCGCGGCGTGCGCGGCCGTGGCCGCGGAGGCGAGGGCCTCCGCGTGGCCGAGCCGCTCGGCCTCCGCGGCCAGTTCGGTGTCCTCGCCCTCGCGCGGCTCGACGGCCGCGACCTCTTCGAGGCCGAAGCGCAGCAGATCGGCCTCCTGGGCCCGTTCACGCGCGCGGGTGGTGATCTCGTCGACCTCGGTCGTCACGGCCCGCAGCCTGCGGTAGGCCGCCGTGTACTTGGCCAGCGGGACGGTGACCGCGTCGCCCGCGTACCGGTCGAGCGCGCCGCGCTGCCGGGCCGGCTTGAGCAGCCCCTGCTGGTCCGTCTGTCCGTGCACCGCCACAAGGTCGTCGGCGAGTTCGGCGAGGAGGCCCACCGGGACCGACCGACCGCCGAGATGCGCCCGGGATCTGCCCTCCGCCGAGACGGTACGGCTGATCAGCAGCGCCCCGTCGTCGAGTTCGGCACCCGCCTCCTCCGCGCGCACCGCGGCCGAGGCTCCCGCGGGCACGGTGATACGCCCCTCCACCACCGCCGCCTTCGCGCCGATCCGCACCAAAGCGGGATCCGCGCGTCCGCCGAGCAGCAGGCCAAGGCTGGTGACCACCATCGTCTTGCCCGCACCGGTCTCGCCGGTCACCGCTGTGAATCCCGGCGACAGCTCGACCACCGCGTCGTCGATGACTCCGAGCGACCGTATCCGCATCTCCTCCAACACGGACACGACCTTACGAGGTCATGGGCCTGGTGTGCGACGGCCCCTGGCCCGCTTCCCCCTTCCCGGCACGAACACGCTGGTGGCAAAGGCGGACCGAACGGACGCTGTCACCCGCGGGGGTGGGGTTTTCCGGGGTGGGGATTACCCCACCATGATCTTCCTGGCAGCCTCCTGGTGCACGGCGGACCCGGCCCGCCACCATGATCGGTATGGGAACGGGACTGGCACGGGCGGCGCTGCGCGCGCATCGCCCGGCATTTGCGGGCACGGCGGTGGCGGCGCTCTTCGCGGCGACCGTCGTGAGCGCGTCGACGATGATGCTCGGCGCGACGGGCACCGACGGCCTCTCCGCGCGGGCACGCGGACAGATAGCCGCGAACGGCGTCGCGGACATGGCGCTCGTCCTGCTGATCGGCTCGATCTACATGTCGATATTCGTGGTCGCGTCCACCATGGGCACGGCCGTCACCCAGCAGCACCGCGAGCTCGCCATGGTGCGCTCCATCGGCGCCAGGCCGCGCCAGATCCGCCGCGCGGTGGCCGGCCAGGCCCTCGCCGCGTCGATCCCGGCAGCACTCGCGGGCTTCGTCCTGGGCGGATTCGCCGCTCAGTGGTGGCACGCGGGCATGGTCTCGCACGGACTGCTCCCCTCCGAAGCCGGCTTCCGCTTCAGCTGGGTCGCCCTGCCGGTCTGCCTGGGCGTGGCGGTGGTGACGACGACGCTCGCCGCTCTCCTCTCGGCGCTGCGGTTCTCGCTGCTCAGCCCGGCCCGCGCGCTGAGCGAGGCGGCGACCGGCCGGCGGGGGCTCGGGATGCTCCGGGCTCCGCTCGGCGTGATCGCGGTCGTGGGGGCCTGCCTGGTCTCGGTGCTCCTGTCGAAGCAGCCCGCGGACGAGGCGGGTGAGGGGGCGTTCCTCGTCCTGATCCTCTTCTGCGCCGGCGCGGGGCTGCTCGGTCCGCGGATCATCGGGCCCGCGGCCTGGCTGGTCTCCGCCCTGGTGGGCCGGTTCGGCGGCAGCGCGCGCCTGGCGATGCTGAACGTCCGCTCGCAGCCCCGGCGTTTCTCCGCCGCGGTCGTGCCGCTCGTCCTGGTCGTGGGCTTCGGCCTGACCAAGATCGGCATACGCACCACGGCACAGCACCACACCGGTTCGGCGGGCAGCACGGGCGAGGTCTGGCTCGACTACGTGGGCACGGGCCTCTACGCAGGCTTCGCCGCGATCGCCGCGGCGAACACCCTCGCCATGATCTCCTTCGAGCGCCGCCGCGACGTCGCCCTGCTGCGCGTGGTCGGCAGCCGCCGGGCCCAGGTGCGGGCCATGGCGGCCTGGGAAGCCTTGGTCGTCGCGGGGACGGCACTGCTCCTGGGCACCGCGATAGCCCTCGGCACCCTGGCCCCCATCCTCAGCACGGCCTTCGGCTCATCGATCCCGTACCTGCCATGGACCATCCCGACGGGCATCGCGGCGGGCACCCTGCTCCTGACACTGCTGGCGACGGGCCTGCCGGTAAGCGCAGCCATGCGCAGACGGGCAATCGCAGTGGTCAGCTCCACATAGCAGCGCACGAACAACGACAGCCGACTGCGCCCCGTCAGGGGCGCGAGGAACTGCGCAACCAGCCACAGTCACCCCGCACGACACACACCACGCAGCCGCGCCCCGTCTGGGGCGCGGGGAACTGCGCGACCAGCCCCCACCGACCCGCGGTGTCCGGACAACCCAGCCC
>NZ_JBNNJZ010000331.1:0-9339 GCF_050270335.1 Streptomyces sp. NPDC059900 | reverse complement strand
GCTCAGCGCTCCCGGTTGAAGCGCGTGGTCAGCCACAGAAGCAGCATGAGCACGACGAACGCGCCACCGCCGGTGAGGAGAGGACTGAGGCTTTCGTGGTTGCCACCGTGCTCGCCGCCCTCGGAGGCGAGAGTGACCAGCTGGGAGGCGGTGCTGTGGAGGCTCATCGTCGGCAGGACCTATCCGGAGGTGGGCGGGACAAAGACTTCCGGGCCATCGTATGCGGGGGCACCGGCAGAGCTCACGCCGACTCAGCCGTTCCGGTCCGCGCGGTCGTCCACGCCGCTCCCGCCGGGACGGCTTCCACCGGCCTCGGCGCCGTCCGCGGAAGGCTCGGTGCCGTCCGCGGAACGCCCGGCGGCGTCGGCAGAACGCTCGGCGCCGTCCGCGGAACGCCCCGCGTCCGCCCCCTGGCGGTAGCCCCGCAGCAGGAACCACGCGACCAGCACGCAGCCGACGACCATGACGATCAGCACGATGCGCAGCAGATTGCCCGCCCCCTGCTCCTTGGCGGCCAGGCCGGCCGCCTCCGTGACCCAGTGGTGGGCTGCGGCGCTGTGCTCCATGACGGCCATGTCGGGCGACTCCATTCGCTGTGCTGCCCTGTCACGGTATCTCCGCCTAGGCTGGGACCCACCTCGGGGGCATGACTGGACGAGCATGGGGGATGGGGCATGACCGACGACAACGACCGCGGCCGGCACGACGGTGACCACGAGCAGGACGGCGGCCACGAGCACGTGCCGAGCAGGCAGCGCAGGCGCTTCCCCGGTATCTCGTCACGGGCGTACGAACACCCGGCGGATCGTTCCGCCCTGGTGGCCCTGCGCAAGCTCAGCGGCTTCGACACCGTGTTCAAGGCGCTCAGCGGGCTGCTCCCCGAGCGGAGCCTGCGCCTGTTGTTCCTCTCGGACTCCGTACGGGTCTCCGACGCGCAGTTCGCGCACCTGAACACCATGCTGCGGGACGCCTGTTACATCCTGGACCTGGAGAAGGTCCCGCCGATGTACGTGAACATGGACCCGAACCCGAACGCGATGTGCATCGGCCTCGACGAGCCGATCATCGTGGTGACCACGGGTCTCGTCGAGCTGCTCGACGAGGAGGAGATGCGGGCGGTCGTCGGCCACGAGGTGGGCCACGCGCTCTCCGGCCACTCGGTGTACCGGACGATACTGCTCTTCCTCACCAACCTCGCGCTCAAGGTGGCCTGGATCCCGCTCGGCAACCTCGCGATCATGGCGATCGTGACCGCCCTGCGCGAGTGGTTCCGCAAGTCCGAGCTGTCGGCGGACCGCGCCGGGCTCCTGGTGGGCCAGGACCTCAAGGCGTCGATGCGCGGCCTGATGAAGATCGCGGGCGGCAATCACCTGCACGAGATGAACGTGGACGCGTTCCTGGAGCAGGCCGAGGAGTACGAGGCCGGGGGCGACCTGCGCGACTCGGTCCTGAAGATCATGAACGTCCTGCCCCGCACGCACCCCTTCACCACCGTGCGCGCCGCCGAGCTGAAGAAGTGGGCCGAGACCCGCGACTACCAGCGGATCATGGACGGCCACTACCCCCGCCGCGACGAGGACAGGGACACCTCGGTGTCGGACTCCTTCCGCCAGTCGGCCTCCAGCTACGCGGACGACATGCGCACCAGCAAGGACCCGCTGATGAAGCTGGTCAACGACATCGCGGGCGGCGCGGGCGACCTGGGCGGCAAGCTGCGCGGGAAGTTCACCGGGCAGAACGGCCGGCAGGGCGGCGACCAGGGCAGCGGTCCCACCGAAGAGAAGTAGGCCCGCAGGGAGAGAAGCAGGCCTCAGAGCGAAGGCTGGGCGGTCGCCGAGAGCGAGCCGCAGAGCGCGGTGGCGGCACCCGTCGCGTACGGGTCGGTGCCCGCGGGACCGCCTGCCTTCGCCTTCTGGCCCGCGAGCAGCGGCCGCAGCTGGTTGGCCGCGTCGGCGGAGCAGGCGAGCGGGCCCGCCTGCATGTACGACACGAGCAGCTCGGCCTGGCGCATGCGCAGGTCGTCGCGGTCGAAGCGGAACTGAAGCTCGCGGCGGACGGTGAACAGCGAGGCCTTGGCGTGCTCCCCCTTGCCCGCCGGACGCAGCGCGTAGACGAAGGTGTGGTCCGAGGTCACCTCGAGGGTGTTCTTGTCCGTCTCGGTGGCGCGCAGCGTGCCGTTGACCCGGATGCCGGGCGCGGCGAGGGCCGTCTTCGTCGGGTCGAAGCGCACCAGCCAGCCGGTGGGCGCGTGCCGTCCGTCCGCCGCCGGGTGCGCGAAGCTGTCGTCGAACTGGTCGAGCTGTCGCGGGTCGAGCAGGATGCGCGCGGAGCGCACGGCGCCGCCGGTGAGCACGTCCGGGTCGAGCGAGGATTCGACCAGATAGTCCTTGGCGGTGGTCAGCGCCGTCATCACCTGGCCGTCCGAGAAGTGCGAAGTGCGCCGCGCGGAGGGGAGGTTGATGCCCGAAGCGCCGACCCGGAACTGCGCGGCCGGGCTGTGCGCGAACAGGTCGGACGGCTTCGCCGCGCCGGGCACGGCCCCCGGCGGGGCGAGGGGTATGACCATCATCCGCAGTGGTTCGGGGCGCGTCTCGGCCGGGGTC
Source organism: Streptomyces sp. NPDC059900 (assembly GCF_050270335.1). Taxonomy (NCBI): domain Bacteria; kingdom Bacillati; phylum Actinomycetota; class Actinomycetes; order Kitasatosporales; family Streptomycetaceae; genus Streptomyces; species Streptomyces sp. NPDC059900. The sequence goes on along the minus strand of NZ_JBNNJZ010000331.1, from coordinate 6,736 downwards.
TGGTACGGATGGCGTACGCCCATGTAGATCGCGGTGCCGAAGGCCACGGCGATCAGCAGGACGAGGATCACGGCCTGTTTGGAGAGGTGCCGGTGGCGCGCGGGAAGGCGCCGTACCGCATGGGTGTGATCACTCATGCGCTCCTGTGCGGAGTACTCCTGGAGCCGCGCGGCGCGGACGAACGACTCGTCGAAGACGACGGATCGGTACTCGTCCTCACCGCCCGCGGGAGCGCCCTCGGGTGTCCCCTCAGGTGGTTCTCCTGGCCCGCCCATACCTTCAGGGTAGGTCTCCGCGCCGTCGGGTAAACGCCCTGGTACACGACAAGTTCCGACAACTTCCCCTGACGGCTTCTCACGGAGCGCGCGGCGCCGCCGACACCGGCGGCGGGCCGTACTCCGCGGAGGCGGACGGCTCCGTGGACACGGGCGGCGGTATCGGGTCCTGGCGGCCCGTCGAAGCGCCGCGGTAGACCGCGGTGAAGGCGAGCGCGACCATGCCGATGCCCATCACGAGGGCGAGCATCCAGGCGACGGGGCGATGCCAGCGGTTGTGGCTCTTGTAGCCGCCCCTGCGGCCGTACCCGTCCTCGGTGAACTCCCGTTCGTACACGTCGTCGAGGTCGGGGTCGTGGCCGAAGTCGCCGCCGTCGTCGGGGCCGAAGCCTTCGTCGTAGAGGTCGTCCTCCGGCGATTCGCGGCCCGAGCCGCGGGTGCGGGCCCGGCGGTTCTCCGCTTCGGAGGCCTCGGCGCGCGCCTGGGCGGCGGCCAGCAGCCGTTCCACGGCGGTGGGTTCATGAACCTTGGCGGACTGGACGAAGTCCTCGTCGAAGACCACGGAGGCGAACTCTTCGTCCGCACCCCCGTGGTCGCGGTCGTCGTCGGGCTCCCAGCCGTCGGGAAACGACGGCGTGCCCCCCACGTCCTCCGGCACCCTTCCAGCGTAGCCCCGGAAGGGGCAATCTGGGCAGACGGTACGGGAATTGGGCCCGTGCGGGAATTCAGCGCGTGTGACCGTCGCCGGTGACGATGTACTTCGTCGACGTCAGCTCGGGAAGCCCCATCGGGCCCCGGGCGTGCAGCTTCTGCGTGGAGATGCCGATCTCCGCGCCGAAGCCGAACTGGCTGCCGTCCGTGAAGCGCGTGGAGGCGTTCACGGCGACCGTGGTGGAGTCCACGAGCTGGGTGAAGCGGCGCGCGGCCTGCTGCGAGGTGGTGACGATCGCCTCGGTGTGACCGGAGGTCCACAGGCGGATGTGCTCGACGGCCTGCTCCAGGGAGTCGACGACGCCCGCCGCGATGTCGTACGAGAGGTACTCGGTCTCCCAGTCCTCGGTGGTCACGGGCACGACGGTGGCCTTCGATCGGTCGCCGTACGCGATGACTCGCTCGTCGGCGTGCACCGTGACCCCGGCCTCGGCGAGGGCGTCCAGGGCGCGCGGCAGGAAGGCGTCGGCGATGTCGGCGTGCACCAGGAGCGTCTCGGCGGCGTTGCAGACGCTGGGGCGCTGGGCCTTGGAGTTGATGAGGATGTCGACGGCCATGTCGATGTCGGCCTCGGCGTCCACGTACACGTGGCAGTTGCCGGTGCCGGTCTCGATGACCGGGACGGTGGACTCCTCGACGACGGTCTTGATCAGCGAGGCGCCGCCGCGCGGGATGAGGACGTCGACGAGACCGCGGGCGCGCATCAGCTCGCGCACGGAGTCGCGGTTCTCGCCCGGCACGAGCTGGACGGCGTCGGCGGGAAGGCCGGCTCCGTGGACGGCGTCGCGAAGGACCCGGACGAGCGCGGTGTTCGATTCGTACGCCGATGACGAGCCCCGCAGAAGGACCGCGTTGCCGGACTTCAGGCAGAGGGCGGCGGCGTCCACGGTGACGTTCGGGCGGGCTTCGTAGATGATCCCGACGACGCCGAGCGGGACGCGGACCTGGCGCAGGTCGATGCCGTTGGGCAGGGTCGAGCCGCGGACGACCTCGCCGACGGGGTCGGGCAGGGCCGCCACGTCGCGCACGTCCGCGGCGATGGCGCGGACCCGCTCCGGGGTGAGCGTCAGGCGGTCCACGATGGACTCGCTGGTCCCGGCCTCGCGGGCGCGGGCGGTGTCCTTGCCGTTCGCCTCGACGATCTCGGCGGTGCGCACCTCCAGGGCGTCCGCGATCGCCAGGAGCGCGTCGTCCTTGGCGGCGCGCGGCAGCGGCGCGAGCGTCGCGGCGGCACCGCGGGCGCGGTAGGCGGCCTGGGCGACGGGCGAGAGGTTGTCGTACGGCAACCCCGAGAACAGAGGAGGGAGGGACGTCATGCCCGCAGCGTAATGCGGGCCGGGCGTGGTCCACCCGCCGTTTCAGCAGCCGAGACCGGCGCTCTCACGACGGCTCAAAAAGGGTGCACGCCCACGGGGGTCGCGGGAAGCGGACCGTACCCCTCCGCGATCCGGTGGTGGTAGGTGTCGCGGTCGATGACTTCCAGCCCCACGATCTCCCACGGCGGGAGCTGCGCGCTCTGCCGGTGCTCGCCCCAGAGCCGGAGCGCGACCGCGGCGGCGTCGTGCAGGTCACGGGCCTCTTCCCAGTACCGGATCTCCGCGTGGTCGGGGGCGTACCTGCTGGTCAGGAGAAAGGGGTGGTCGTGAGCGAGCTGTTCGAGGCCGCGCCTGACCTCCTGCAACGGGGCCTTCGCCCCGGAGACACTGAGGGTCACGTGCCAGAGACGGGGCACGTCCACCGTCTCGTCCTCCCGGCTCTCGTCCGTCTCGCCCGCCGCTCGCGTGTCACCGGTGTACGTCGCCCCCGCGGCAACGCTGGTCAGGGACCGCTCGGCCGGCGCACGGGACGACGCTCCCGGGCGCACTCGTCTCACGACGGCCTCCTCTACGCAATGGTGGTGCGGATACGCAATGGTCGTACGGAAGTGTCTGGAACAAAGTTGAGCAGGCCAAGCGCCCCCGCGGGGCCGTTTTGGGGAGTTTCACCTCGCAGGGGCCGGTCGGCGCCCGGCGTTCGCGCCTGTTTTCGGCCGGGGCCGCCGGGGCCGCTGTGACGCCCGGGAGAGCAGAGTCCCGGATGCGGGGACGCGCGGGGCTCAGCCGTGCAGCAGGGCCAGGTCGTCGCGGTGCACCACTTCCCGCTCGTACGCAGGTCCGAGTTCCCGCGCCAGCTCCCGGGTGGAGCGGCCGAGGAGCTGCGGGAGCTCCTTGGCGTCGAAGTTCACCAGGCCGCGCGCCACGGCACGCCCCGCGGTGTCCCGCAGTTCGACCGGGTCGCCCGCCGCGAAGTCGCCCTCGACCGCCGCGATCCCGGCCGGGAGCAGCGATTTGCGCCCCTCGACGACCGCGCGCACGGCCCCGTCGTCGAGCGTCAGCGCGCCCTGCGGCTCGGAGGCGTACTGGAGCCACAGGAGCCGGTCGGCGGTGCGGCGGCCCGTGCGGTGGAAGTACGTCCCGGTGTCGCGGCCCGCGAGGGCGTCGGCGGCCTGGCTCGCGGAGGTCAGGACGACCGGGATGCCGGCGGACGCCGCGATCCGCGCGGCCTCGACCTTGGTGACCATGCCGCCGGTGCCGACGCCCGCCTTGCCCGCGCTGCCGATCTGGACGTGCGCTATGTCGGCGGGGCCCGTCACCTCGGAGATCCGGGCGGTGCCGGGCTTCGAGGGATCGCCGTCGTAGAGGCCGTCCACGTCGGACAGCAGGACCAGGAGGTCGGCGCGGACCAGATGGGCGACCAGGGCGGCGAGCCGGTCGTTGTCGCCGAAGCGGATCTCGTCCGTCGCCACGGTGTCGTTCTCGTTCACCACGGGCAGCGCGCCCATCGCCAGGAGCTGGTCGAGGGTGCGCGACGCGTTGCGGTGGTGGGCGCGGCGGGCCATGTCGTCGGAGGTGAGGAGCACCTGCCCGACGCGTACGCCGTAGCGCGCGAAGGAAGCGGTGTAGCGGGCCACGAGAAGCCCCTGGCCGACGCTGGCGGCCGCCTGCTGCCTCGCGAGGTCCTTGGGGCGCCTGCGCAGGCCCAGCGGCGAGAGACCGGCGGCGATGGCGCCGGACGACACGAGCACGACCTCGCGCTCGCCGCCGCTGCGGCTCTTGGCGAGCACGTCGACCAGGGCGTCAACGCGGTCGGCGTCCAGACCCCCCGACGCGGTGGTCAGGGACGAGGACCCGACCTTTACTACGATCCTGTGGGCCTCCGCGACGCCCTGCCTTGCTGCCCCAGCCACGTACTTCCCCAATGATCCCGAAGATCCCATTCCCTGCCGGACCAGCCAATCTACGCCAGTGCCCGGGTGTGGTGCCCACGCATTTCGAGGGGCGGACCGCGACCGCCCCCGAGGGGATTCCGCAGCCGAAGGTTCAGTACCTTTGCCCCTTTATCCGGTGATTGTCGTCACGGAAGATTGCTACAGGGCCACTGCACGTCATACGGTCAGTGGTCGACTTCCCCGACGTTCGAGCATTCCCCCCCCATCCGATCCCCCGCCAGGAGCCCAAGCCCGTGCCCTCTGCCGGACTCGCCCCCCGCCGCATCGTGCAGCTGTCAGCGCTGTTCGCGATGTTCGCGCTCTTCACGGCCCAGCTCGTCAGCGCGCTGGTCCCGTACGTACCGGTGTTCATCGCCGCGTCTGCGGCGAACCTCGCGCTCGACGTCTATCTGCAGTACAAGCAGCCGGGGCTCCTCTCCCTCCTTGGCAAGATCCGTTTCGATGTCACCGTCAGGCAGCTCCTGCGCGACATGCTGATCCTGGTCGGTCTGCTGCGCATCGACGGCATCGAGCCGCTGGCCGAGCAGTCGCCGCTGACCATCTCGCTGCTTGCCTACTACTTCCTGCACTTCGGCTGCCAGGCCACCGCCATACTGGTGCGCCGCTCCCGCCAGCTGCCGATCGTCACGCGCAACATCGACGCGTCCGCGCTGCACCTGACGGCTGCGCCGCCGCGGATCCTCTCGCGCCGCCAGGCCCACCGCCTCCTGACGTTCTCCATCCCCGCCACGGCGGGCCTCCTGGCCACAGCGGGCACCACGGACGCGTACTGGGGCGGCATCGGCCTGGGGATCTCCATCGCCCTGATGGGCATCGGCGCGATCTACCTCGCCACGTGGCTGCTCCCCAAGAAGCGCGCGAAGAACGACCAGAAGGTCATGGAGTGGCTGGACAACTGGCTGGCCGACTACCAGCCGTCCGTCGCCATGTACTTCTCGGGCGGCTCGACGTCCGCGTACCAGGCGAACATGTGGCTCTCCACGCTCTCCAAGCTCGACGGCAATCCGCTGATCGTGCTGCGTGAGCGCTTCATGGTGCAGAAGATCGACGCGACGGACGTCCCGATCATCTGCTTCCCGAAGGTCGCGACGATGTTCTCCCTGGAGACCTCGACGCTGAAGATGATGCTGCACCCGGCGAACGCCGCGAAGACCTCGCAGGTCCTGCGCATCCCCACGATCAAGCACGCCTTCATCAACCACGGCGAGAGCGACAAGCTGTCCTCCTGCAACCCGTACGCCAAGGCGTACGACGAGGTGTGGGTGGCGGGCCCCGCCGCGCGCGACCGCTACCAGGCCGCCGACGTCGGCGTCGAGGACAAGGACGTGGTCGAGGTCGGCCGCCCCCAGCTGTCCCCGATCCTGCGCTCGACGGGCGCCCCCACGGGTCCGTTCACGACCGTCCTGTACGCCCCCACCTGGGAGGGCTGGGACGGCAACCCCGGCAACACGTCGGTCACCCTCGCGGGCGAGAACATCGTCCGGCACCTCCTCGCCGACCCCGGCGTACGGCTCATCTACAAGCCGCACCCGATGACCGGCTCGCAGGACCCGCGCGCGGGCGCCGCCAACGAGCGCATCAAGACGATGATCCGCGAGGCCGCCGTCAAGCGTTCCGGCGAGCGTCCCGGCCAGGATGCCCTGGCCGAGCTGGCGCGCCGCACCGCCGATCTGGACCGGCTGACCTCGACCGCGTTCCGCAAGAGCGTGGACGAGATGGAGCGGATGATGCTCCAGGGCACGCCCGACGGCGACCAGCAGGTGGCCCTCGCCGAGGCGACGGCGGCCTGGGAGGCGGCGTACTGGGCGTCGTTCCCCGAGTGGGAGCACCAGATCATCACCACCGCGCGCCCGGCGATCTTCTCCTGCTTCAACCAGGCGGACCTGCTGATCAGCGATGTCTCTTCGGTCGTCTCCGACTGGCTGACCAGCGAGAAGCCGTACGCGGTCGCCAACACGTCCGGCATGTCCGAGGCGGACTTCCGCGCGGGCTTCCCGACGGTGAGCGCGGCGACGATCCTCTCGCCGACCGCCGAGGGCGTGCCCGCGCTCATGGAGGCCGTGCGCTCCCCCGAGCTCGACACGCACGCCGAGGCCCGCGCGGCCCTCAAGGAGCACCTCCTGGGCCCCTCGGACCCGCCCTCGCTCGTCCGCTTCAACGAAGCGGCCCTCGCGCTCTCGGCCAAGGCAGACGAACGCCGCATCCGCATGGCCACCCGCATCGACGCGGAGATCCCCGGCCAGCGCGCGGCGGAGGAAGCAGCCGAGGAAATGGAATCGGACCCGACGGAACCGAACCCGAACGGCGCAGAGGACTCCGTCACGGCGTAGCAGCGTAGGGCGCGGCGCCAGTCGCAGAGAAGGGGCCCCCGCGGGTTGTGGTCCGGGGGGCCCGCGCAGTGGAGTGACAGCGGGTGCGGGGGGGGTTGGGGCGCCCGTCCCCCCCCCCCCTAAGGGCCAAAAAAGGCGCGGAGTAGGCGGAC
>NZ_JBNNJZ010000330.1:0-9367 GCF_050270335.1 Streptomyces sp. NPDC059900 | reverse complement strand
GCCATTGACGCGGTCGTACGTGCCCTCGAATTGCCTGCAAGATCACTTGTGCCCGAACGAGGACTCCGGACACAGGTGATCATGGCGACCGGGTCCGGGAAAACGCGGGTGGCCGTGCGCAGCGCGGAGGAGCTCCGTGCGGGCCGTGTGCTGGTGCTCGTGCCTTCGCTGGACCTGCTGGCGCAGACCGAGGCCGCGTGGCGCGAGGGAGGCCGCCGGGGTCCGGTGATCGGGGTGTCCTCGCTGCGGGGCGAGGAAGCCTCCTTCCCCAACACCACGGATGCGGACGAGCTGGTGGAGTGGACGAGGGGCCTGGAGAAGGTGACCGTGTTCGCCACGTACGCCTCGCTCGGTCTGGGCACGCTGGAACGCGCGCACGCCGCGGGCCTTCCGGGGTGGTCGCTGATCATCGTGGACGAAGCCCACAGGGTTTCGGGCCGGATCGGGAAGCCATGGGCGGTCGTCCACGACAACCTGAAGATCCCGTCCCTGCGCCGGCTGTACATGACGGCCACGCCCCGGCTGTGGCAGCTCGGGGACGAGGACGAGGCCGGCGCACCCGGCGAGCTGGTGGCGAGCATGGAAGACGACCCCGCGGGCCCCTTCGGGAGCCGGGCGTTCACGTTGACGCTCTCCGAAGCCATCGACCGGGGTATCTGTGCCCCCTACCAGGTCGTCTGCGTCGACGTCACCGACACCCAGCTCCAGGCCGCGCAGCTCCTGGGCGCCGAAAGCCGCTCCGCAGAGGTCCGCGGGGCGCGGCTCGCCGCGCTGCAGACCGCCCTGGTGAAGGCGTCCGCGGAGGAGAACTTCCGGCGCACGCTCGTCTTCCACCACGTCGTCAAAGAGGCCGAAGCCTTCGCGGCCGGCCTTCCCGACGTCGCCGCGCAACTGCACGACACCGACCCCGTCCTGTACCCCGAGACGATCTGGGCCAACTGGCTGTGCGGGGAGCACAAGCCGCTCCACCGCCGCCGCCTCCTCGGGGAGTTCGCCGCCGGGATCGCCGCGGACGGCACGGTCGTGGAGAAGTGCTTCCTGTGCTCGGTGAAGGTTCTGGGCGAGGGCGTCGACACCAAAAACTGCGACTCCGTGTACTGGGCTGACGTACGCGGCTCGATGCCGGATCTGGTCCAGGCTGTGGGGCGGGCGCTGCGGATGCAGCCGGGCGAGGGCAAGACGGCCTCGCTCGTGGTGCCGGTGCTGCTCGGGCCCGGCGAGACAGCCGACAACATGCTCACCTCGAAGGCGTTCGGCGGGTTGGCGAAGCTTTTGGAAGCGCTTAGGGCGCACGACGCCAGGGTCGTGGAGACGCTCGCGGAGCAGCAGGCCCCCAGCCGCTACAAGCCCGTCAGGAAGGACGAGAGCAGCAAGAGCACGGGCGGGAGCGGCGAGGGCTCGGGGAGCGTCAGTGCCCCCGCCAAGGCCCTGCTGAAGTTCTCCGTGCCGCGCGACCCGGCCGCCCTCGCGGCGTTCATCAACCTGCGCGTCCTCAACCCGGAACACGAGCACTGGCGGCGCGGCGTGGAAGCCGCCGTGATCTACCACCGGCTCCACGGCGACCTGCGCGTCCCGTTCACGTTCCGGGTGCCCTCCACCGCCGTCGACGGCCAGGAGGCGGAAGACGAAGGGTGGCCGGCCTCTCTCGCCGCCTTCCCGCTGGGGCAGTGGACCGCCGACGCGCGCCGCTTCTACGCCCGCGGCAGCATGGACGAGGACCGCGTCGAACAGCTGGAGAAGCTCGGCATGATCTGGTCGCACTACGACGTCGCCTGGGAGGAAGGCCTGTCCGCCGCACGCGGATGGGCCGCCGAACACGGCCACCTCCTGGCCCCGCTCGACGCCACCTTCCAGGGCGCGAAGGTGGGCATCTTCCTGAAAAACGCGCGGGCCGCCGCGAGGAAGGCGCAGGAGATCGAGCGGCGGCGCGCGGAGGGGCTGGCGGTTCCGTCGTCGGCCGGGGCGCTGTCGCAGGAGCGGCGTGAGCAGCTGGAGGAGATCGACGCGTCCTGGTGCCCGGCATGGCCGGTGACCTGGCAACGCTGCTTCCACCTGGTGCGGATGCACCTGGACGCCGGTGAGGCGCTGCCCGCGGGGGTGGGTGAGGTTGTACGCCAGGGCGAGGATCTCGGGCGGTGGGTGCAGTCCGTGCGGCTCGGATGGGACGAGCTCACGGTCGTGCAGCAGTGGATGTGCGAGCAGGTCCTCGGGATCGAGTCCGCGAGCGAGGACGAGAAGCCCAAGAGCCGTACGCAGGCCGACAAGTGGGCGATGAACTACCAGGCAGCCAAGCAGTTCTACGAGCGCGAGGGACACCTCCAAGTCCCCCGGAAGCACGTCGAGCGGATCGTCGGCGAGGACCAGGAGGAGCGACAGCACAAGCTGGGGGCATGGACCAGCAACCAGCGCAGCCGGGCGGCAACCCTGACACCGGAACGGGTGGAGCTGCTGTCCGCGATCGGGATGCGGTGGTCGTGACGGCGGGCGTCGTCCTCACCGCGGCCGCCGTGCTCCCGGCCGGCTATCAGCCCGGACGACTGCGCCCCTGGCAGCGGCTGGGCGATTGGGCGGCCGATGAGGTCCGCTTCACCGGGGCGTGGGTCGGGGGCGGCACCGTGCGGCAGGCCGTCGTCGTCCTGGCCCACGTCGTCACCGCGCGCCGCGCACCAGCTGGCGCATCATGCGCACCCCCGCCGCCGGCACTGGCTCTGTACGCGAGAACGGACAGCACTTCGACACCAGTTTGGGAGGTGCCGAGGGCTGACATCGGGGCCGGAATGTTCACGAGTTTCGACAGCGCCCCGGCGCTCCGGCGAGGCTGGGCACCACACGGCTAGTGAAGGATCTGGACTGCGTAGAGGGCGCCGATGCCCGCGGCGAGGGTTCCGAGCAGGAGCCGGAGGGCTGTCTCGGGCAGGTGCGGCTGGAGGTGCGCGCCGAGGTATCCGCCGAGGAGGCCGCCGGCGCCGCAGGACAGGCCCAGCAGCCAGTCGGGGGCGACCTCGCCGGAAGCCGCCAGGGAAAGCAGCGCGTACGTGGCGGCGCCGACGACGGAGGTCACGAAGGTGGACGCCAGGGCGGCGGGCGCGACGGTGGCGACCGGTGCTCCCCGGCCGACGAGGATCGGGCCCAGCAGCGAGCCGCCCCCGATGCCGTAGATGCCGCCGGCCACGCCGACGGCCAGGGCCAGCGCCGTCGTCACGCGGGGCGAAGGCAGGTCCCTGGCCCGGGGTGGGGCCGGGCGTACGGTCCGCAGCCATAGCCACAGCCCGAGCGGCAGGAGCAGCACCGCGATGAGGAGGCGGAAGACCCGCGGGCCGGGAACGGCGAAGACGCGGATCACGGCGCCGACGATGACGCCAGGCACGGTGCCCGCGATCAGCAGCCGGGTCAGCGGCCCGCCCAACTGTCCGGCCCTGCGGTAGCGCAGGAGGGCGCCGGGGCCAGCCACGACGTTGTAGAGCAGGTTCGTGGGTGTCACGGCCGGGCTCGGCACGCCCAGCACGCTGACCTGGACGGGCAGCAGGAAGACCGCTCCGGAGACGCCCACGGGCGCCGTGACGACGGATATCAGGAGCCCGGCGGTGAACCCGAGCAACCCCATCGACCAGTCCACGACGTCCCCCTCGGCACTCTCCATCCGGCACCCGGAACAGGTGCCTCCCGTTCTCGTGAACATCGACCCCGGCCTGATCCAACCGCCTTCCGAGACGGTGAACAACTGCCGTCCAAACTCGTGAACCAAGCCACCGGCACCGTGGTGCCGGTGCCCGTACGCGATCCGGACTGGATCACCCACCGCACCCGCCACAACGAGGGAGGCACCGCGTGAGCACTGAGCAGCACGACGCCGACGGGTACGGCCAGGAGCTGGCTGCAATCAGCCACCACCAGCACGAGGCCACGAGCGCGCGGTTCACCGTCTTCCAGGCCCTGGCCGCCGCCGGGATCGGGCACGAGCAGGCCGACGACATCGTGGCGAAGCTGGAGGCCGGGGCAGTGGCCGGCGCCCACACCTGGATCTCCGAGAGCAGCCCCCTCGCGGGAAGCGCGCACATTCCAGGGCACTGCGGCCGCTCACACCACTTGCGCCCGGTTCACGACCTGCCCCTGGCCGCGGCCCGTTGCGCCGGGAAGCGGCCGGGCAGGGAGATCTCCCGGCTTCCGATCAATGCCGTGTCTCTTCTACCCTCGAAGGCAGGCGAGTTGGGCTCACATCCCGCCGCCCAGCAGGCTCCCTGCCCCCGAGCCTGCGACCCGCCGCCACCAACCAGCTGGAGCCGCATCGCCGACGACACGGCTCCAGCCACCGCCCATCCGGCGTGACAGACAGCAGGGCACTCCCGCGGTCCTGCCCCACCGCCGGGCGGGCACGCGCGCGAGGTCCGATCGAGGGGGAGCCTCGGTCTCTCGCGCCCCCGGCCGTCGCCGCACCCGCGCGGCGGCGGCCGGCCAACTCCCAGACTCCCACCGCCAAGCCGCCCTGTCCCCGGCTCTGGCCTATTCGCCACCCCCGCGGCACCGCATGCAGCAGGCAAGGGTTTCCGCAGGACAACAGCTGTCCGGGGCAAGAAATGCCGCCCGGCAAGAGTCCCCGACCCTGTCCCCTTCCCCCGCCCGGTGCAGCCGGCGAGCCCCCGCTCGGGGTCCGGGCGCGAGGACTCTGCCCACTTCTTCCCCCCACCGCCGCCCCGCAGATGCACCACCCGACAACATGACCGGAACACCTCCGGCAAGCAGCAGGCAAGCGCCGCCCGGGCGTCGTCGGCCGGTGCGGTGTCCGGGTCCAGCGGCCACAGCCCACCCGCTTCCGGCAACCCCTGCTCCCCCACTGTCCCCGGCACAGCCCACCGACGGCGAGGGCTGGCCGGGTCAGGAACGGAAGCGAGAGAGCCAACCACCGCCTGGCTTCTGTAGGCCCGGCTCATCTACCTGCCCCCGCTGCCGGTTCTCCGCCTCCTGCTCCTGATGCTCGCGCTTATCGGCTTCCGCCTGCCACTGGGCTGCCATCGCCCGGCTCTGACAGTCCTCGCACAACTGCGGGTGGGGTTCGCGCGACTGGCTCCAATCCCGTACGTCGACCGCCGCCCACCGTTCGTCGGTGAACTTCCGCCCGCAGTCCGTGCAGACAGGGCGCCGCGCTTCCCGTGCCGCGGCTTCCCGTGTCTCGTGGCGTCGTTGTTCTTCCCTGGCTTGTGCGCGGCGGCGTGCGAGTGCGGCGTCCCGGCGGGGGTTGCCGATCGCGTCCCGGAGCGGCTCGTGGTGGTCGCGGCCGAAGCGCCAGAAGGCGGGCCCGGCCGGGCCGTGTTCGCGCAACAGCTCCAGCGTGGTCGCCACGACCGGAATGCACTTGTCGTAGGAGTGATAGCCGCCATCGCGGTGCCACGTGCCTTGCCAGTGGGAGCGGGTGAGGCCGGCGACCTTCGCCATCTGGCTCTTGGCAGGGCGCTTGCCGACCTGGGAGAAGACGAGCAGGACCGGCGGGTGCACCCGCTCGTAGTCCTCCCACTCGGGTGTGGTCCAGCGGGTGCGCCACATCGGCTTGTCGCGGCCGTCGGTGTCCTTCTCCGTCCGCTGGAAGAACCGCAGGTACTTGTCGAACTTCGCGGCGATCAGGCGAGGTTCCTCGGTGCAGTTGTCGGCCTCGATGAACAGCAGCGGCACACCGTCATCCGGGGCGGTCACGACGATGTCGGCGCGGGCGCTGCCGATCGCGGGGTTCTTCCAGGTCCCCTTCACCGGGAGCGCGACCTCGGTGGCGTAGGAGGTGAGGGAGCCGATCCCGTCCGGTGCGTCGACGGCGGCCCGGGCGGCGGCGACGGCTTCGGCCGGTTCCCTGGCGACCAGGTCGAGGTCGGGCTTGGGCCGGATCAGCGCGATGACCGTCTCGGTCACCGTCATCGGGTGCGAAGCGCCGGAGCGGCCCGCGCCCTTGGGCATGCCGCCCATCTCCTCCGGCTCACGGTCCAGGTCGATCGCGGCAACGGCCAGCCCTTCCTTGGTGAGCAGCCGGACCTCTTCACCGCCCCGGGTGCGGCCGCCGTCGACGGACAGGCCGTGGCGCCGCAGGTCGTTCGCCGCCCCGCGGTGGGCGGCGTTGCGTGCTTCCTTCCGCGCCGACGCCGGCGTCTTCAGGGTGTGCCGGTAGGTCAGGTGCGGCGAGGACAACCGCTGGATCTGGTCGGCGGTCGCGACCTTGAGTACCCCCAGCACGCGCAGCACGTCGCCGCGCAGGTCGTTGGTTGACTTCGCCTCGTTCGCCTTGCGCTTGCCCGTCATCACGCCCGCCCTCCCGTTGCCCGCGTCCGGCCGCCGTCCGGGCTCAGGCCCCCGGCCGTGGAGGGATCCGGCCCTCCGAACCCGATGCTCTCCCCTGCCACCGACAACCAACTCAAGTACTTAGGTAGAGAAGAGGGTTGTGACGGTGCCGCGGAGCTCCCGGAAGCGGTGGTGACCAGCGGGAATTCCGGGTGCGCAGGCGTCGGGCACGGAAGTGGCTTCGGCAGTGGGAACACAAGCGCCGGCGGCAGGAGCCCACCGGGGCTCACCCGCCGCTGCGCTTTGCGCGCCGGTAGCAGGCGACGGGCGGCGACATCGCAGCGAGCAGGGCTCCGCCGTGCTGGACGGGCGCGGGAACCGGAAGAGGCGACGGCGGTCGGGGCTGGTGTGGGCACGGGGGTCTCGTTCCTCCCAGCTGGAGCTGGGGTGGGCGGCAGTTCGTCCCGTCCCGCACACCTGACGCGTGCGGAACGAACGTCACCCTCCGGGACCACCCCTTGACCGCGGTCTGCTCATCCTGGCCCGCGGTGTCCACTTCTCCCCTTGACCACCCCTTGACCGCACGGTTCGCCCGTGGCCGACGCCACACCATTCGTCGCCCTATCCAACGGCGAGCGGCCGGGGGTGCTCGCCGTGCGGCTGTCCCCGCTCATCGGCCAGCTCTTGGCCCGTGGCGTGGATCTGGCTGCTGCCATCCGTGCGCACGCTGGTCGTCCTCACGCACCGGTTGCGGTGCAGCCGCGTCCTCCCGGTCTGCGTACCGGTTCGCCCTCCGGCGGGCTTGGTCGGCTGCCCTTGTGAAGGCGATCTGAAGGCGGCGCAGATGCTCGTCCGTGAGCTCCAGGGCTTGCCGGTCGGTGCTTGAGTCCTGCAGAGCCCGCAGCGCCGCCATCGCCGAATCGTGCTCGTCTCCCAGGTCCGAGTCAGCTGGTTCGGCATCCTGCAGCGTGAGCAACCCTGGCATCGCCGCCTGTTGGTGTGCGACGACGTCGTACGCCTGGCCGCGCGCGGTGGTGGTGCGCAGCTTCTCCCGCACCACTGCGCCGACGAGGACAGCTCGCTCGTACTGCAGCGGGATGCGGGGTATCGGCCACTCCCCCGCGACCTGGGGCGGGGGCCGGGACGCGGCCGGCTCGCCGGGATCGGCCGGGAGTTGCCGGTCCGGGACGAGTGCGGGGGTGGGCGGGCGGCCCGGGGCGGGGAGGTCAGCCAGGGCCCAGCGGGCGGTGTAGAGGCGGTGGCCGGGCTCCAGGCCGCGTGCGGTCATCGGCTCGCTGATGTCCAGGCAATGGGTGGAGGTGGCGGCGGCCACGATCCGGTCGTCCAGGCCGGGGTCGCGGCGGCGTCCGCGCAGGACGAGAGCGAGGTGACGGCGGGCTTCGGCCAGCAGGTGCCTGCGGTGGAACCGGCCGCCACCGTTCATCACGAACACCGTCGCGGTGACGTCGACGGCCGCCAGGGCGACGTCGACCACGGCGGCGACCCGGGCCCGGATCGCCGCAGCCGCGGCACGGGCGCACTCCAGCAGGGAGTTGATGACGTCGGCGGCCACCCCGGAGGTGCGGATCGCACTCGCCTTCCACGACGCACGCAGCTGCGTGAGCGGCCGGGCCGGCTGCTTCGGCGGGCGCGTCTTCCGGGCGGCCATCTGGTTCAGCTTGGCGCGGGCCCGCTCGGAGACCACGGGCAAGAACTTCAGATCGCCGTCGTCGTCGACGGCGGTGACGTACTCGTGCTCCAGCTCTGCCAGGCATGCGGCGATCTGGTCACTGCGCCGGGAGGTCCAGCGGATCAGCGTATGCGGCACCCCGGCGATCTCCATCACAGGCCGGCGCCCCGGGGTGACGGTGCGCGGCTCGGTCGCCAGCCCCAGCGCCTCGCAGACCTCAGCGGCCACGAACTCGTTGTAGAGCGCGGAGGCGGCCACGGTGTTCTCGTGCAGGGCCGTGGTGTGGATCGACCCCCACTTCCCGTCCAGACGCTGCCCCTTCACGGACAGAAGCAGATGGTCATGAAGCAAGGGCCTTTCGGAGCGCGCCTCGTAGTGGCGGAAGCGCGCGGCGACCAGACCGCCGGGCGGGTGCACCCGGTAGACCCCGTCTTTGCCGTAGCGGATCACCGCTACCTCGTCCTCGATCCACTCCAACACCCGCTCGATCGCCCGCTCGTGCGCGATCTCGATCGCCCGCTGCGTCTCCTCGTCCCCCAGCGCCCACAACAGGTAGATCGTCGGCTGCGGCCGGAAGACGAAGTCGACGCCGACAACCGTCACCCGGCGACCGAGGGCGCCGGCCTTGAATGCCTTCTTCGGGGAGTCGCCTTTGGCGAGCCGGTCGGCCTCGATCCGGTCCGCGTACGGGTGTCGGCCCCGCTTGCCGAAGAGGTTCCGCAAGTGCGCCTCGGTGACCTCCTGTCCCGGTGTCAATCCGAGCGCGGCCAGGCCGCGGCCCATCCAGCGCCCGGCCGGGACACCAGCTTGCTCCTGGGCCTCGCGCAGCGGCATGGCGGCCGGGCGGCGGCCGTCGCCGACAACGGTCTGCCGCAGGTAGTAGCGATACACCTGACCGGCTCGGACGATCTTGATATCCACTGTCATGCAGACCACGCCACACGGCCCCGACCTGCAAGGAAAGGCCGATCAGCGGTACGTCCCGCCAGGCGGGAGCAGCGGACGGGCTTTCTTCCCGAGTGCCCGTCAGGCGGGAAACGGTCCCGGGCCGGAAGCGAATGTCATCGCTCTCCGGCAGCCTGATCAGGTTCAAGGAGGAGTAGCACGGCCTAGGGTCCGCGGCCCCAGTCACCCCCCTATTGGTGCAGTCCACGGCGTGGTCATGCCGGTCAGGTCGACCGTGGCTCTACGATCAGCGTCTGCCGGTCTCTGTCGCGGAGGCCCGGTGGGCACCCCGTCGGGCCCGGACTGACGGAGGCTGTGCAGAGAGGGTGTGGGGCGCCCACTTCGCGACGTACAAGGTTTCGTCGTCTTCGCGATACTGAGCGACCGTCTGGGTAGTGCCCCGCTGTGTGGTGTAGAGAGCCGGACTGCTTGGGTCCGGATGCAAGCCGGCGCCCAGAACCTCGAGCGGCTTGC
>NZ_JBNNJZ010000329.1:0-9377 GCF_050270335.1 Streptomyces sp. NPDC059900 | reverse complement strand
CTATGGGGGTGTATGTAACGCTTCGCCGGATATAGGCCGTCGGTCCGCGGTCATCTGTGCCGTGTCCGGCCGCCCGCCGGACCGGATATCCCGCCGTTCTCTGACATGTCCGTGCCGATGCGGGTGAGACTGGGGCACGGCTGACGGAGGGGGAGTCCGATGACGACCGAGGCGTTCTTCATCGCGTACGACACGGTCCTGGCGAAGTGGCCCGAGGGGACGGAGCACCGCACGGTCTCCACTCCCTTCGGCGACACGTACGCAGCGGTGTGCGGACCGGTCGGCGCCCCGCCGCTCGTGCTGCTGCCCGGCGGGGGCGCCACCGCGGGAAGCTGGTTCGCGAACGTCGCCAAGTGGGCCCGCAAGCGGCGGGTGTACGCGGTCGACCTGATCGGCGAACCGGGGCGCAGCGTGCCGGACGCGGGCCGGCCGATCCGTTCCGTGTCCGACCTGACCGGCTGGCTGGACGCGCTGCTCGACGGACTCGGGATCGAAGGGGCGGTCGATCTGGGCGGACACTCCTACGGTGCCTGGATCGCCCTCCATTACGCCCTGCACGCGCCCCACCGCGTCCGGCGCCTGGTCCTCGTCGACCCGACCCAGTGCTTCGCCGGATTCCGTCCCGGCTACCTGCTGCACGCGCTGCCGATGCTCCTGCGCCCCTCAGGGCGGCGCACGCGGGCGTTCCTCACCTGGGAGACCGGCGGCGTCCCGCTGAACACCGACTGGCTGCGGCTCCAGGAGCAGACGGCGGGCTTCCCCAAGGCGAAGCCGGTCACCGGCCCGCGTCCGGCGCCGGACGCGCTGCGCGAACTGCGGCTTCCCGTGCTCGTCCTGCTCGCAGGGCGCGGCCGTGCGCACGACGCGCGCAAGGTGGGAGCGCGCGCCGCCGGGCTGCTGCCCGACGTGCGGACGGCCGTGCTGCCGGACGTCGGGCACCACGGGCTGCCGCACAACCGGACCGCCGAACTGAACGGCAGGGTGGCCGAGTTCCTCGGCTGAGGGCCGGCGCAGGGGCCCGGCGGGGCGGCTACCGGGACAGCGCGTCCCGTACCGCCTCCTCCGTGCGCCCCACCACCGCGGTGCCGTCGTCGGCGGTGATGATGGGCCGCTGGATGAGCTTGGGGTGCTCGGCGAGCGCCGTGATCCAGCGGTCGCGGCCCGAGGCGTCGCGTGGCCAGGCCTCGCGGTCCTTCAGGCCCAGCTCCTTGGCGGCGTCCTCCTGGGTGCGCGTGATGTCCCACGGCTCCAGGCCGAGCCGCTCCAGGACGGCGCGGATCTCGTCCTCGGAGGGGACGTCGTCGAGGTAGCGGCGGACGGTGTAGTCGGCGCCCTCCGCGTCGAGCAGCGTGAGCGCGCTGCGGCACTTCGAGCAGGCGGGATTGATCCAGATCTCCATGCCGCACACGCTACCCGCGACCCACCCGTCACAGCGCCCGAAAGCCCGTCTGGCCAGCGGCGATTGTCAGTGCCCGGCAGTAGAATTGACTCAGTGTTCGAAGGTTCCCGACGGGGGTTCCTGACCGCGACAGGAGGATGCCTGTGCCCGCTGCCGCTCTCACATCGAAGTCCAAGCGCAACGCTTCCCGGCCCGTGATCATCGACCCGACGTACGCACCACTGGAGAAGCGTCCGCTCCCGGCCGGCCGGCCGCGCGAGTGGTACATCACGCACAACCGGCGCCTGAAGGCCATGCGTCTGGCGATAGCACTCCTCGACTCGGGCGTCTATCTGGCGAACCAAGCGAGCAACACCCGTATCCGGAGCATGGCGGAGGACGTGGGAATCCACCCGCCGTCGGACATCACCTGCCACATGGTGCGCGCCCTGATGCGCTACAGCCGCTGAACCAGCCGCTGGACTGTGGCCGAACCAGCCGCTGGGCGGTCGCGGCACAACCGCCGAGCGGTCGTCACGGCGCGTGCGGGCGGGGGCCGAGCGCCCCCGCCCGCACGCGTGGTCCATGCTGACCGCATGACTCAGCCGGAATCCGCCCCCGCCCAGCAGGAACCGGCAGCCGAGCTGCCGCTGCTGGTCACCGCCCGACTCGCGGACGGGGCGCGGTTTCCCGTCCGCGGCCTGCGGGGGAGCGAGGCATCGCCGCGCCCCGCGCCGGCCGTCCTGATCCTCCCCGCCATGGGCACCCCCGCCCGCTACTACCGCGCGTTCGCACGCCAGTTGCACGCGGAGGGGCTCACCGCCCTGACCGTGGACATGCGGGGGCAGGGGGAGAGCACCCCGCGGGTGACGGACCCGGACGCCGCCGACCACGGCTACCGCACCATCGTCGAGCAGGACCTCGTCGCGGTCATCGAGGCGATACGCGGCGAACTGGGCCCGGAGCCCGCGCTGTACCTCCTCGGCCACAGCATGGGCGGCCAACTGGGCCTCATTCACGCGGCCCTGGGGATCGGCCCCGGCGTCGACGGAGTCGCCCTCGTCGCCTCGGGCTCCGTCTGGTTCCGGGCGTACGGCCCCCTGCGCGGGCCCCTGCTGCTCATCGGCGAACTGCTCACCGCGGCCACGTCCACGCTGCTCGGCCGCTGGCCCGGCACCAGGCTCGGCTTCGGCGGCAACCAGCCCAAGGGCGTCATGCGCGACTGGGCACGCCAGGGCCGCACGGGCCGCTATTCCTCCCCGGGCTCCCCGCACGACTACGAAGCGGCCCTGCGCACCCTGGACCTGCCCGTCCTCGCCGTCTTGGTGGAGGGCGACACCTGGGCCCCCGCGGCCGCTCTCGACCACCTGGTGGGCAAGGTGCCGGGGGCCCGCGTCACCCGCCGCCAGTACTCCGCAAAGGAGGCGGGCGCCCGCCTCGACCACTTCGTGTGGACGCGGGCGGGAAGTGCGCTGGCCAAAGGGGTGGCGGCATGGGCGGTGGCGGGCGGAAGCTGAAGACCCGGGGAAACCGGCGTACCCGGGAAGCCGAAGCCCCCGACGTGCCACGGGCCGGGTCACCCGTTCGCCGTACCCGGCATGCGGACACGCCCGCGGCGGCTTTGGCTGCTGCTGAGGGGGGCCGCCGAGGGGGAGGCCGCTGCCGGGAGCTGCCGACGGAGAGGGGGCCGGGGCGATGATCGCTCCGCAAGAGCGTGCCCGGCAGGGCAGGGCCGCCCGCAAGAACGCCTCCCGTTCCTCGCACGGGGCCTGGATTCCCTCCGCCGATCGCGCCGACCCGGTCACCGTGCTCGAACGGCAGGGCGCGGACCGCGTCCAGGAGCTGCTGCCGGTCCGCTACGCCCGCATGGCCGCGTCCCCCTTCTCCTTCCTGCGGGGCGCCGTCGCCGTCATGGCGGGCGACCTGGCCGCCCAGTGGAACACCGGGCTCACGGTCCAACTCTGCGGCGACGCCAACCTGTTGAACTTCGGCCTGTTCGCCTCCCCGGAAGGCACCCTGGTCTTCGACCTCGACGACTTCGACGAGACCTGCCCCGGCCCCTTCGAGTGGGACGTCAAACGCCTGGCCGCGAGCATCGCCGTGGCATCCCGCGGCAGCGGCCACCCGCAGAGCGCGGCGCACGCGGCCTGCCGCGCGGCGGTGGCCGCGTACCGCACGTCGATGAGGCGTCTTGCCGGACTCGGCGAACTGGCGGTCTGGTACGAACGCACGGACACGAAAGGCCTGTTGCCGCTCATCGACGCCACCCGCCACCGCGACCGGAGGAAGAGCGCACTCAACGGAGGCCGGGCCCGCACCACCCTGCCGGCGCTCGGCAAGCTGACCAGCGAAGCCGACGGCGTCCGCCGCATCGTCCACGATCCGCCGCTCCTCGTCCCGGCAGGCCCCCCGGACATCGCGGCCGTACGCAAGATCTTCGGCGACTACCGCTCCACGGTCTCCGAGGAGCGCCGAATCCTCCTGGACCGCTACCACTTCGTGGACGCGGCGCGGAAAGTGGTGGGAGTGGGCGGCGTCGGCACCCGCTGCTTCATCGTGCTCCTCGCCGGGCGCGACGCCGACGATCCGCTCTTCCTCCAGATCAAGGAAGCCGTCCGCTCCGTCTACGAGGAGCACCTGCCGGCCGGTCCGTACGTCCATCCCGGCCACCGTGTCGTCGCCGGCCAGCGCCTGCTCCAGGCGGCGGGCGACATCTTCCTCGGCTGGATGACGGGCCCCCGGGGCCGCGCCTTCTACTGGCGCAGGCTCCGGGACGTGCGGGGCCCGGCGGACGTCGAGGCCATGTCCGCCACGGAGCTGCGCTCCTACGCCCGGCTCTGCGGCACGGCGCTCGCCCGCGCCCACGCCCGCTCCGGCGACCGCATGGCCATCGCCGCCTACCTGGGCGGCTCCGACACGTTCGACCGGGCCGTCGCCGACTTCGCGCTGCGCTACGCCGCGCAGAACGCGCAGGACCACGCGGCGCTCGTCGAGGCGATCGCCTCGGGTCTGGTGAACGCCGCGGGTCCGGACGGTGCTGCGCCGCAGGGGGTCTAGCCGATCTGGTCCGGCGTCACCGTCAGCCACCGCTTGTCCGCGGTCACCTTCTGGCCGAGTTCACGCTGGCGGTCGGCGTTCTTCTGCTTCATCCCGTCCAGCTCCTTCATGTACGAGTCCTTGCGGTTGACCCAGACCCGCGCACCGCCGTGCGTCACGTCCGCCGAGTGGAACAGCATCGGGCCGTCGCTCTTGGGGGTGTCGCCCGCCACCAGGACGGGCTTCTTCCACTCGTCGATGTACGTGCTGATGGCCGCGGGCTTGCCCTGGTACCAGGTGAGCGGGGCCCACAGGTCCGGCGTCAGCTCGTGCTTGGCCAGCTTCTTCTGGTCGAAGCGGCCCTCCGCGATCTCCTTGCGGGAGCTGGTGACCTCGCCGGTCTTGCGGTCCTTGAGCTGGAGGCCGACGCCGATGACGTTCTCGGGCTTCACGTCGTAGCCGTACTTGGGGTCGGCGAGGACCATCCGGACCAGGTCCTCGCTGGCCGCGCTGACGACGTACACCTCGATGCCGTGGCTCCGCAGGGACTTGTAGAGCTCCTGCATGCCGGGGAAGAACTCGGGCTTCTTCACCTCGGTCTTCGTCAGCTTCCCGTCCTCGTAGTACTCGGCGGGGATGGGCTTCTTGTAGGCGAGGAGCTCGTCGACGTACCCCTTGAGCTCCTTCAGCGTGAAGCCGGAGAAGATCTGCGCGGCCCACGGGTAGCAGACCTGGTCGTCGACCTCGCAGAGCCGGTTGTAGTAGCTGTAGAGGCTCTCCTTGTGCTTCGCCGTGTCCTTGAACGGGATGATCTTCAGCGACGGGTCCATCGTCTTGCGGGTCAGGACCCCCTTCATCTCCAGGAAGGGCAGGAGGGACTCCTCCAGGTCGTTGCGGTACGTCGTGTTGTCCGCGTCGAAGACGGCGTACGCGCCCTTGCCGCCGTTCTCCGCGATGACCTTGCCCAGCTTCTTCGCGACCGGCTTGGGCCAGTGCTTCAGCTCGGCGGCTGCCCCGGCGCTCTTCGCGGCGGTCTTCGCGGAGGCGTCGGCGGCCGTCGCGTCCGTGCTCGGCCAGAGCGCCGTGCCCGCGATGACGGCCGCGGTGAGCGCGCCCGCCGTGCCGAGTACGGCAAGCTTGCCCTTTGCCATTGATGCCATGGTTCTGTGCCCCCTGAGAGCGGTCTGCGCCCCGTCCGGAGCGGCGGGTCATCGTATGGGCCCGAGCGGCGGATTCCCATGATCGACATCACCGGACGGAACGGGCATGGGACGCCTGTGCGCGGGTAGCAGCGTCAGACGCCCGCACGCTTCCCAGCCCTGCTCCGGAGCGAAGCCCATCGCATACTGGAAGGCATGGAGAGCGTCTCCCCGGAGTTCGTACGGGCCGCTCCGCGGCTCGGCGGCATGGTGGTGTCCGCCGTCGGCTACCGCACGGCGGGCGAGCAGCCCGGTCTGCACCGCGGCCTGCCGTCCCCGTATCTGACGCTGATCTTCTCCCTGGACGGCCCCGTCGCCACCGGCGACAGTCCCGGGCAGGCGACCGGACCCGACGCCACGCGCACGGACATCGTCGTGGGCGGCCTGCACCAGTCCCCGGCGTACGTCGTGCGGCCCGAGCACGAGGCGGGCATCCAGCTCGCCGTGCACCCGCTCGCCGCCCGCGCCCTGTTCGGCGTACCGGCGGCGGAGCTGGCGGCCGACCTGGTGACGCCCGGCGCGCAGGTGATGGGGCGCCGCGCCGCCGACGTACGGGAGCTGCTGTGCGAGCAGAGCGGCTGGGAACAGCGGTTCGCCTCCTTGTCCGCCTACTTGCGGCAGCGCGCGGCGGACGCGGACGCCGCGGGAGCGGTACGCCCGGAGGTCGCCGAGGCCTGGGCCTGGCTGGCCCGGCACCAGGGCGCCGGCACCCTGCGCGGCCTCTCCCGGCACGTCGCGCTCAGCGAACGCCGCCTGACCACGCTCTTCCGGGCCGAGACGGGCCTGAGCCCCAAGCAGGCGGGCCGCCTGATGCGCTTCCAGCGCGCACGCAACGCCGTCGTACGCTCCGTCGCGGCGGGCGCCGCCCCCGACCTGGCCCGCGTCGCCGCCGACTGCGGCTACTACGACCACTCCCACCTGGTGCGGGACTTCCGGCAGTACACCGGCGCGAGCCCCAGCGGCTGGCTGGCCGAAGAGTGCCGGAATATCCAAGCCGGGAGCCACGGCGGGGGCGAAGAGTAGGAGCCATGGACACCACCGAGAAGCAGAACAAGCAGCCCCGGTCCACCGGGCGCGCCCCCAGCGTCTGGCCGACGCTCCAGGCGCACGACGCCCCCGCCCTGA
Organism: Streptomyces sp. NPDC059900; assembly: GCF_050270335.1. NCBI lineage: Bacteria > Bacillati > Actinomycetota > Actinomycetes > Kitasatosporales > Streptomycetaceae > Streptomyces > Streptomyces sp. NPDC059900. The sequence goes on along the minus strand of NZ_JBNNJZ010000329.1, from coordinate 2,639 downwards.
TCGACTTCCTGGTCGGCACCGTCGGCTTCCTGCGCACCGCCGTCTACCAGGACGGCGACAGCGTGGCCCACGCCGAGCTCGACTGGCCCGAGGGCGGCGCGATCATGCTCGGCTCGTACGACGACGGGGCCGGTGACTGGTGCCTGAAGCCGGGCACCTTCGGCACGTACGTCGTCACCGATCATGTCGACGACCTCTACCGGCGGCTCGTCGCCGCCGGGGTCGAGATCACCCGGGAGATCGAGGACAAGCCCTACGGCAGCAGGGAGTTCGCGATCACCGACCCCGAGGGCAACAAGTGGTCCTTCGGCACCTACCGCGGCGCACCCAGGCCCGACGGGGCGTCCTGACCCGGCGTGACGGCGGTCTCCCTGACCTTGCGTGATAGCTTGCGAGCGCCAGTCAACCCACACCAGGGCCAGGGAATCCGGTGCGAATCCGGAACTGACGCGCAGCGGTGAGGGGGAACGGGCGGGGCCACGGCCACTGGGCGTCCACGGATGCCCGGGAAGGCGCCCCGTCCGGCCGATCCCCGAGTCCGAAGACCTGCTGGCGCCTGCGCCGCGCACCGAGCGGCGCAGGTGATGAAGCAGGCCAGGCTCCGCGTATGAGCCATGAGACTCAAGGGATCGTGTGTCCTCCTCAGCCCGTCGTGTACGTATACCCGTCGTCCTGCTCGTCGCGGCCCTGTCCGCCACGCTGACCTCCTGCGGCGGCGCGTCTTCCGCCGGGTCCTCCGGGTCGTCCGCCACGGGCAAGAAGGCCGACGGCTACCCGCTGACCCTGGCCTCCTGCGGCAAGAAGGCGGAGATCAAGGCGCCGCCGCAGCGGGCGGTCTCCCTCGACCAGGGTTCCACCGAGATCCTGCTCTCGCTCGGCCTCGCGGACCGCATGGTCGGCACCGGCACCTGGACGGACCCGGTCCTGAAGGGCCTGGAGAAGGACAACGCCAAGGTCGACCGGATCGCCGACAGCTACCCCTCCTTCGAGAAGGTCCTCGCCAAGGAGCCGGACTTCGTCACCGCGTCCTTCACGGCGACGGTCAGCAAGGGCGGCGTCGCCGACCGCGCCAAGTTCGCCGAACTCGGCGTACCCGCCTATGTCTCGCCGTCGGACTGCGCGGGCAAGGACAACAGCGGCGACGGCGACGGCAAGCGCGTCAAGACGCTGACCATGGACACCGTCTACGGCGAGGTGCGCGACCTGGCCGGGGCGTTCGGCGTCCAGAAGCGCGGCGAACGCCTGATCGCGGACCTCAAGGGCCGGGTGGCGAAGGCCGCGAAGACCATCAAGAAAGCCGACGCGGCCGACACGTCGGTCCTCTACTGGTTCGCCAACTCCGACGCCCCCTACATCGCGGGCTGCTGCGGGGCGCCCGGCATCATCACGCGCGAGCTCGGCGTGAAGAACGTCTTCGACGACACCCGCGAGGAGTGGCCCCAGATCAACTGGGAGACCGTGGCCGACCGCGACCCCGATGTCCTGGTCATCGGCGACCTCACCCGCAAGTCACAGACCGCCGAGAGCGCGAAGAAGAAGATCGAGTTCCTGGAGTCCAACCCGGCCACCAAGAACCTGACCGCCGTGAAGAAGAAGCGGTACGTACTGCTGAGCGGCCAGGCCATGAACCCGACCATCCGCACGGTCGACGGCGTGGAGCAAGTCGCCGCCGCCCTGCGCGAGTTCGGGCTCGCCAAGTGAGGGCAGCCGCCTTTGGCGGCATACGTTCCGCTCTGCTCTGGACGACGGGCCTCGCCGTCCTCGCCCTCTCCGTGGCGACGGCCGTCACCATCGGCCCCGCCGACATCTCCGTACCGGACGTGTGGTCGGCGGTGGCGGCCCATCTCGGCTGGGGCGAGGCGACCCTGACGCCCATTCGGGACGGCATCGTCTGGAACCTGCGCATGCCGCGCACCCTCCTCGCGGCGGTCTGCGGCGCGGGTCTCGCGGTCTGCGGCACGGTCCTCCAGTCCCTCCTGCGCAACCCGCTCGCCGACCCCTTCGTGCTCGGCGTCTCCTCGGGCGCGTCCACGGGGGCGGTCGCGATCGTCGTCCTCGGGGTCGGCGGGGGAGTGGTGTCGATCTCGGCGGGCGCGTTCGTCGGGGCCGTCGTGTCCTTCGCCCTCGTCCTGCTGCTCAGCCACACCCTCGGCGGGAGCGCCGACCGGGTGGTCCTCTCCGGGGTGGCGGCGATGCAGCTCTTCTCCGCGCTCACCTCGTTCGTGATCCTGACGGCGGGCGACGCGGAGACGACGCGGGGTGTCCTGTTCTGGCTGCTCGGCTCGTTGAGCGGGGTCGGCTGGACGGACGTCTGGCTGTGCGGGGCGGTACTCTTCGTGGCGCTCCTCGTCTGCCTCGCGCACGCCCGCACTCTGGACGCGTTCGTGTTCGGCCAGGACGCGGCGGCCACGCTCGGCGTCCACGTGGCCCGCACCCGCCTGCTGCTGCTCTGCGTCACGGCCCTGCTCACGGCGGCCCTGGTCAGCAGCGCGGGAGCCATCGGCTTCGTCGGCCTCGTCCTGCCGCACGCGGCCCGCGCCCTGGTCGGCTCGGGACACGCACGGCTGCTCCCGGTCACGGCGCTCGCGGGCGCGGTGTTCCTGGTGTGGGTGGACACGCTGGCCCGCACGGTCCTGGAC
>NZ_JBNNJZ010000328.1:0-9389 GCF_050270335.1 Streptomyces sp. NPDC059900 | reverse complement strand
CGGCCCCTCCCGACTCCAGCCCAGCGGCCCCCCGCCGCCCGTTCCCGACGCACCCTCCCGGCCCGAGGCCGGCAGCCCCTCGCCGCCCCCGCACAGCAAGCCCCCGCGCTCCCCCGCCGGCGGGCTCTCCCGCTCCGTGGCCGGTGGCACATCCCCGGAACCAGGTCCGCGGTCGGCCCGCGGACGCCTGGCTCGGCGGTCCCGCGCACGCCCGCCCTCGTCAATTCCGCCCCCTGACGGCACCCCTGTCCCCTCCCCCGGCGGCTGCGCAGGGCCCGCCCCTGTCCGTGGTGATCCCGCCCCTGCCCGGATCATGCCACGGCGCACCGACAGCGGCCGGTCCGTTCAGCTCGCGGGCGGCAGTCCCAACTCGGGGTAGGCGTCCAGGAGTCGGGTCGGAGCGGCCTGGCGCCAGGAATCGGCAAGGATGTCCTTCAATTCGGCCGCGTCGAGGGCCGAGAGGCGGGCGCGCACCCAGGCGAACATGGCCTCGTGGTCGGCGATCCAGAACTTGTCCGGCTCCGCGAGGACCAGCTCGTCACGCTCCTCCTTCGGACACCGCACGGCGATGGACGTCTCGTCCTCGGGGAGCGTGGCGAACATCTTTCCGGCTACCCGGAAGGTGGGCATGCTCCAGGCGATCTTCTCCGTCGTATCCGGCAGGGCCAGTGCGATACGGCGTACATCGTCGCCCGTGACCTGGGCCTTGGCGTGAGCTCGAGACATGCCCCGAACGGTAGCCAACGCCACTGACAGCGGCACCCCGGACGCCCTTCACCGAGCGCGCCCCGAGCCTCCCTCAGAGCACCCGCTTGTCCAGCCAGTCCCGCAGGTCCTCCTGGGCCTCGTCCCGGTTGGTCTCGTTGAGGATCTCGTGGCGCGCCCCCTCGTACCCCCTCCAGGTGAGGTCGTCCATGTCCAGGTACCGGTAGTCCTCCAGGAGTTCATGGACCAGCGTCATGCCCTGGTTGCAGGGGTCCTCGGTGCCGACGGCGATGTGCACGGGCAGGTCGGCCGGGACCCGGGCGAGGTTCCGCGGGTCGTTCATCTTGCGTACCGCACGCACCCAGTCCAGGCAGAGCCCGGCGGAGAACGGGAATCCGCAGCGTTCGTCGGCGACGTACTCGTCGACCTCCGCCTCGTCGCGCGAGAGCCACTCGAATCCGGTGCGGTGCGGGTACGCGTCGTTGAAGGCGGCGAAGAGTTCGGGGAGGTAGGAGGAGATCCCCTCGCGGCCGTTCTCGGCGATCTCGCGCTCCAGGCGGGCGATCGACTCCTCGATCCCGACCCCGGGCAGGGAACGGAAGGTTCCGGAGAGGATCAGGCCCGCCAGGCCGTCCGGGTACTCCTGGGCGTAGTCCCTGGCCAGGTGCGATCCCATGCTGTGGCCGAGCAGGAAGAGCGGGGTTCCGGGGTGCAGGGTGCGTACCTGATCGCCGATCGCCTTGAGGTCGTCGACCATGGCGCGCCAGCTGTCGAAGGGGGACTCGGCCGCGGACGCGTCGGCGGACGTGCCCGTCACGCCGTACCCACCGGTCGCCTGCGCCGTGGCGCCGTGGCCCCGGTGGTCGGAGGCGATCACTCCATAGCCGTGCTCGGTCAGATGGCGCGCGAACCTGTCGTAGCGCAGGGCGTGTTCCCCCGCGCCGTGCGCGATCTGTACGAACGCGCGCGGCCGGCCGCCGCCGGGCAGCCAGGTGTACGTGGCGACGGGGACGCCGTCCACCGCGTTCACGAGTCCGGCGGTGTACGCGGCGGGGGCCGGCGTCGAGGCGTGGTCTGACATTCGGGAAACTCCCCTGTACGACTTCTCTGTGGCTTCCATCGGGCTTCCGCACGGCTTCCATGCGGCCTCCGTACGGCTACCCCTCCCTGGCCCTGAAACCCTCCCCCGCACACGCGCCCTCATACCAGCAGCTCTCCCGGTAGCTCGCGGTGACTCCCTTCTCACGCCAGGCGCTTCCGACCCATTGACCCCCCGTCAGAGCGGAACCTACGCTGAGCAGCGCGCAGGAGAAAGCGCTTTCTAACCTCTCCGCGCACCGCGCAACTCGCACTCAACGCACACCCGGCTACCGGCAGCCGTCCACCCGCCCAGCCCAGGGAGCGCCATGAGTTCCACGAGTCCCACCGCGCCCAGACGCGGCCCCGTCCGGCCGAGGCCCGGACCCACCACGCCGAGCCCCTGGCTCGCGATCGTCGCCCTGCTCGCCCTCGTCATCGGCCTCGCCCTCACCGTGCCGTCCCGCGCGTCGGCGCAGGTGGAGCCGGAGGCCGACCCGTACCGCGTGCTTGTCTTCTCCAAGACCACGAACTCGGACCACGAATCGATCCCCGCGGGCATCGAGGCCATCAAGAAGCTCGGCAGCGAGAACGGCTTCGAGGTGGAGGCCACGGACGACGCGGCGGCCTTCGCCGACGCCAATCTCGCCCGCTTCCAGGCCATCGTCTTCAACAACACCAACTCGACCCCCGAGACGGGTGATCTGCTCGACGCGGAGCAGCGCGCGGCCTTCCAGAAGTACGTCCGCGCGGGCGGCGGCTGGGTCGGTCTGCACTCCGCGTCGGCCAGCGAGCGCGACTGGACCTGGTACGAGGGCCTGGTCGGCGCGATCTTCGACAAGCACCCCGAGGTGCAGACCGGGCGGATCAAGGTGCTCGACCACGCGCACCCCTCCACCAAGGGGCTTCCGGAGCTCTGGGAGCGCACGGAGGAGTGGTACAACTGGCGCGCCAATCCGACGGGGAAGGTGCACACGCTCGCGCAGGTCAAGGTGCGCGACGGCGTCACCGGCCTCGACGAGGGCGTCGACCAGCCGTGGTCCTGGTGCCAGAACTATGACGGCGGCCGCTCCTGGTACACCGCGGGCGGGCACGACAAGTCGGCCTTCCAGGAGGAGGGCTTCCTCAAGCACATCCTGGGCGGCATCGAGTGGGCCGCGGGCAACAAGCCCGGCGACTGCACCGCGACCAAGACCGGCGCCTTCCAGCGCACGCCGCTTGCCACCAACGACCTGGCCGACCCCTTCGAACTGGCCGTCGCCCCCGACCGCCGGGTGTTCTTCGTCCAGCGCACCGGCAAGCTCAAGATCATCGACCAGGAGACCCTCAAGGTCTCCACGGCGCTCGACTTCGAGTACACCCCCGAGATGACGAGCCAGTCGGACGGGCTGCTCGGTCTCGCGCTCGACCCGGATTTCCAGGACAACCACTGGGTCTATCTCCTCAATTCCGACAAGACCGAGAAACGCATCAATCTCTCCCGCTTCACTGAAGCGGGCGGAAAGGTCGATCCGGCGACGGAGAAGCGGCTCCTGACCATTCCCACGCTGCGCGGCGAGGGCCGGGCCAACTCGCACATGGCGGGGTCGATCGCCTTCGACAAGAAGGGCGACCTGTACATCGCGACGGGTGACAACACCGACCCGTTCGCCTCGGACGGATTCAGCCCGATCGACGAGCGCGAAGGCCGCCGCGCCTGGGACGCGCAGGGCACCTCGGGCAATACGAACGACCTGCGCGGCAAGGTTCTGCGCGTCACCCCGAAGGACGACGGGACCTATTCGGTGCCGGAGGGCAATCTCTTCGCGCCGGGGACCGACAAGACCCGGTCCGAGATCTACGCGATGGGCATGCGCAATCCCTTCCGCATCACCACGGACCCGCTGAGCGGCGCCCTGCTGATGGCCGACTACGGGCCCGACGCGAGAGCGGCCGTCGCCGACCGCGGCCCCGAGGGGACGGTCGAGTTCAACCGCATCACCAAGGCGGGCAATTACGGCTGGCCCTACTGCGTCGGCAACAACATCCCGTTCAACGACTACGACTTCGCGACGAAGAAGTCGGGCGCGAAATTCGACTGCTCGAAGATCGTGAACGATTCGCCGAACAACACCGGTCTGCGTGAACTGCCGCCCGCACAGCCCGCGGACGTCTGGTACGCCTACTCCGCCTCCAAGGAGTTCCCGGAACTCGGCACGGGCGGCGGCGCCCCGATGAGCGGACCGGTCTACGACTACGACGCCGCCAACACGTACAAGACGAAGTTCCCCGAGTACTTCGAGGGGAAGTGGTTCAACTACGAGCTGACGCGGCAGTGGTTCAAGGTCTTCTCGATGCAGGAGAAGGACCAGACGTTCACCGATCCGCGCTTCGATCCCGCGAAGGCGGGCGATCTGAATTCGATCAACTCCATTTTCCCGGACATGAAGTGGAACCAGCCTTTCGACGCGGACTTCGGTCCTGACGGCGCGATGTACGTCATCGACTTCGGGCTCGGCAGCGGCACCGGCCGCGGCGGCAGCAACGAGGGCGCGGGCATCTACCGCATCGACTACGTGGCGGACGGACATCTGCCGGACGCCCGGGTCACGGCCACCCCGGACAACGGCAGCACCCCGCTCAAGGTCACGTTCTCCAGCGAGGGCTCGGGCCTCCCGGACGGGAAACCCGTCACGTACGCCTGGGACTTCGACGGCAACGGCACGACCGACTCGACCGAGGCCAACCCGACGCACACGTACACCAAGAAGGGTCTCTTCAGCGCGCGTCTGAAGGTGACGGGCCCCGACGAGCTGAGCGGTCTCGCCGTACAGGAGATCACCGTCGGGAACACCCGGCCCGTGGTGACGATCCAGCAGCCGCCCAACGGAGGCACGTTCAGCTTCGGGGACACCATCCCGTTCAAGGTCAAGGTGACGGACAAGGAGGACGGGAAGATCGACTGCACACGGGTCGTCGTCCAGTCCCAGCTCGGGCACGACGCCCACCTGCACCCGCTGGACAACTACACCGGCTGCGCGGGCGAGATCGTGACGGACGCCGGGGACAGCCACGGACCGGGCCAGAACCTCTACTACGGGATCACCGCCCAGTACGAGGACAAGGGCGCGTCCGGGGTGCCCGCCCTGACGGGTTCCTCCTCGCTGACCCTGCGGACCTCCTTCCGCGAGGCCGAGCACCGCACCGCCACCGGCGGGGCGCACGGCGGCGTGGACACCGGTGAGCGCGCGGACGCGTCCGGCGGCAAGCGGCTCATCGAGATCGAGGACGGCGACTGGGTCTCCTTCGACCCCGTCAACTTCAAGGGCGTCGACTCCGTGACGGTGGGCGCGTCCTCGGGCGGCCTGGGCGGTGACATCGAGTTCCGCGCCGGGTCTCCCACGGGCAAGCTGCTCGGCAAGGCGAGCGTGCCGAACACGGGCGGCTGGGGCAACTTCATCTCGCCGACCGTCGACCTGGCCGACCACGACGGCACGACGAAGCTGTACGCCGTCTTCACCAACCCCGAGTGGACCTCCGACAAGGCCGATCTCCTCAGCGTCGACTGGCTGCACTTCAACGGCCCCGGGGTCGAGAAGAAGGCCGGCGCGAAGGTGACGGTCAAGGCGGCACCGGCCGACGGCACCGCGCCGCTCGCCGTCAAGCTCACGAGCACGGTGAAGCTCCCGCAGGGCCGTACCGCGGCCTCGTACCACTGGGACTTCGGCGACAACGCCAAGCCCTCCGGCACGGAGAGCGGCAGCGCCGAGCACACGTACGCGCGCGCGGGCACGTACACGGCGCATCTGACCGTCACCGACGACAAGGGCGACACGACGACCGGCGCTGTCCGGATCACGGCGAAGTGAGGGGGCGGACATGACAGCCAAGAGGAGAACCGGCATGACGAGAACCGGCCTGAACGGGACCAGGCGAGCCTTTCTCGGTACGTCGATGGGGCTCGCGGCGGCGCTCGGTACCGCACTGCCCGCGCACGCGGGTGAGGCGTCGAAGCACCGGCGCATCCCGCGCGGCGGCATCGGCATGCACCTCTACACGATGCGCGATGCCCTCGCCGGGGACTTCGCGGGCACCCTGGAGCAGCTCGCCGACATCGGCTACGCGACCGTGGGCGTGAGCGGCAGGCACGGGAACAGCGCGGCCGGCATCCGGCGGATGCTCGACGCGGTGGACCTGAAGGCGGTCCTCGAGCACGTCGCGTACGACACGCTCAAGGGCAGCGGTCTCCCGCAGGCCCTGGAGGATCTGCACACCCTGGGCGCGAAGTGGCCGGTGGTGCCGAGCCTGCCCGGCGCCCTGCACACACCGGACGGATTCCGGGAAGCGGCACGGCAGTTCAACCGCATCGGACAGGCTTCGCGCGACGCCGGTCTCGGCCCGGTCCTCTTCCACAACCACGGCTCCGACCATGTGGTGGTGGACGGCACGAGCCTGTACGACATCCTCCTGGCCGAGACCGACCCGCATCTGGTCGGCTTCGAACTGGACGTGTACTGGGCGGCCAAGGGCGGCGGTTCGGATCCGGGGCGGTACTTCGTACGGCATCCGCGCCGGTTCCCCGCGCTCCACGTGAAGGACATGGCACCGGACGGCGGCTTCGCCGACGTCGGTTCGGGGACGCTGGACTTCGCCGCGATGTTCGACAACGCGCGCGTGGGCGGCGTCAAGCAGTGGCTGGTGGAGCACGACACCCCCACCGATGCGTTCGCCACGGCCCGCAACAGCTACCGGTATCTGGCGGCGCTGCGGTACTGACGTGCCGGGTCGTCCGGCCGGGATGCGCTCGAACCGCCCGTCTTCTTGAAGAAGAGGGTCGTCGGGTGGAGCACCCCGGCCGGATCGGCCGCGTAGTCCGGGATGACCCCGGCCTCCGTCCAACCGCCGGACCGGTAGAGGGACTCGGCGGGGCTTCCCGTCTCCGTGTCCAGGATCAGGAGGGTCACGCCCGCATCTGCCGCCGCCGCTTCCGCCGTGGCCAGGAGGGTGCGGGCGAGGCCCTGCCCTCGTGCGGAGCCGTGCACCATCAGCTTGAGGATCTCGGCGCGGTGTCTGCCGTTGGGCTTGTCCACGAAGCCGAGGCTGACGGTTCCGGTGATCCGCGCGGCGTCATGCGCGGCGTCGTACGCAGCCCAGATCGCGAGCCGCCCGTCCGCCACCGCCGGGGCCAGGCCCCGCCACCAGTCGGCGGCGGCAGACCGGTCGAAGGGCGCGAGGAAGCCGAGGGAGGAGCCGCCGTCCACGACGTCGGCGAGCAGGGCGCCCAAATCGTCTGCCGATGCGACGAGTTGATCCGCGGTGAGACGCGTGACGGTCGCTCGCCCGGCCCTCATGGCGCGACCACCACCAGGGCATACCGCACGGCACGCTCCCCCGTGCACCGGAACCGCGTCGCCCCCCACACCCGGAAGCGCAGGCAGTCCCCCGCGTCCAGGGCATGCGCCTCGCCCTGCACGGTGACCTCCAGCTCCCCGTCGAGCACCCAGATGTGCTGTTCCAGGCCGGGCACGGGAGGCCGGTCGTAGGCGACGTCCGCGCCCGGCTCCAGGCGGCCCTCGACGAGTTCGCCGCGCAGTCCCGCGTGCGGCGGCGACACCGACCGCCGTACGAAGCCGGACGCGCCGTCGGTCCACACGCGCTGCGCGGCGGCGCGCACGACCTGCGCGGGTTCGGCCTCCACCTCGCTCAGGAGCTGGGACATGGTGCGTCCGTAGACGGCGCAGAGCCGGTTCAGGAGGGCCGCCGTGGGGCTGGTCTCCGCGCGTTCGGCCCGCGACAAGGTGGAGCGGCTCACGCCGCTGCGGTCCGCCAGGTCACCCAGGGACCAGCCGCGCTCCGACCGCAGCTCGGACAGGCGCGCGGCCAGCCGCTCGTCGACGTCATCGTGTTCCATATCCGGCACGCTATCCCAGATATGAAACGCGCGGCAATCGACGGCATCTGCGGCTCACGCCTCACTCGTGCGCCGACACCGCCCCGAGGAGTTCCCTGATCCGCCCCGTGGCCTCGCCGAACTCGGGTGTCGCCAGCGTCGTCGCGTAGGAACGCTCGGCGGGCAGGCCGACATCGATGATCTCCGTGATGGTGCCGGGCCGCGGGCTCATCACGACGACGCGGTCCGCGAGATAGACGGCCTCCGGGATCGAGTGGGTCACCAGGAGCACCGTGGTGCCCGTCTCGCGCCAGATCCGGTTCAGCTCGACGTTCATCTGCTCGCGCGTAAGCGCGTCGAGCGCTCCGAAGGGCTCGTCCATGAGCAGTACCGGCGGTTCGTGCAGGAGCGCGCGGCAGAGCGCGACGCGCTGTTGCATGCCGCCGGACAGCTCGTGCGGATAGGCGTCCTCGAAGCCGCCGAGTCCCGTCATGCGGATCAGATCGTTGGCACGCGCGCGTGCCTCTGCGCCCGGGATTCCCCGCATCTCCGCCTGGAGCAGGATGTTGCGGCGTGCCGTGCGCCAGTCCAGGAGCGCGGCGCGCTGGAAGACGTAGCCGATGTCCCGGCGCGGCCCGCGCACCTGCTCGCCGCCGAGAAGCACGCCGCCCGAGGACGGCGCGAGCAGCCCGGCGACCAGCTTCAGGAGGGTGGACTTACCGCATCCCGAAGGGCCGACGATCGCCACGAACTCCCCCGCGCGGACGTCGAGCGAGACGTCCTGCAACGCGGTGACGTCTTTCTTCTTCGTACGGAAGCGGACGGCGACGTCGTCGAGGCGCACCGCGGACGGCTTCGCGTCCCCGGCCGGCGCACGAGGATCGTCACTCGTTCTGAGAGCCGCGTCCTTCGTCATGGTCCTGCCGCCCCTCATCCCTTGATCCCCTTGGCCGCGTCCCAGTAGTCCGCGACGGGCTTGGCCTCCTTGACCAGGCCTGCCTTCGAGAAGACATCGATGGTCTGCTGCCAGTCCGCCTCGGTGTTGGCGCCCGGCGCCTTGCCCTCCGTAGCGTCGGTGTGCAGCAGGGTCAGCGTCGTCTTGAACTGCTCGGACAGCACGTCCTTGGGCGGCAGTTGCTCGGACGCGCCCTCCATCGAGGCGACCGCGGGCTCCGGGCTCTTCTCTGCGGCGGCCCAGGACTCGCTCACCGCGGCGGTCATGCGCTTGGCCAGATCGCCGTTGCCCTGGAGGGTCTTGGGTCCGGCGATGAGGCCGTTGGAGTAGAAGTTCAGTCCGTTCTCGGAGAAGCGCAGGTACGAGACGTCCTTCTTGGCCTTGTTCTGCATGGTGGGGCCCTGGTCGCTCGCGTATCCGAGCAGTGCGTCCGTCTTGCCGGAGATCACCGCGGCGATCTTGCCGGCCGGGTCGGTGTTCTGGACCTTGACGTCGGAGAGTTCCAGGCCGTTCTTCTCCAGGAAGATCGGGAACGTCTTGGTGAGCGCGTCGCCCGCCGTACCCGCGATCATCTTGCCCTTGAGGTCGCCGGGCGCCTTGATGCCCTGCGCGTCGAAGAACTGGACGGAGGCGGGTGTCGTCTGGAGGAACACCCCGAGGCTCTTCACCTTGACGCCCTGGTCGACGCCCGCGAGCACCGCGGGGGTGTCCGCCCAGCCGAAGTCGGTCTGCCCGGCGCCGGTGGCCTGCACGGTCTTCTGCGAGCCCTGGCCCGCCCTGATG
>NZ_JBNNJZ010000327.1:0-9392 GCF_050270335.1 Streptomyces sp. NPDC059900 | reverse complement strand
TCAACTGCTAGATCTCTTGGGTAATACGCCAAGCATTCGCCAGGGATGTATGCGAACACCTCTCGCAGATGCAAGATAGGGAGTGCTGTTCGGGGTGCGGATGCCGCCGCCCCGGCCCGGGCCCACAAGGCGAGGTCTCCCCCATGGTCATGCGCACTTACGACGGCAGCACCGACGACGTCGAACACGGCACGCACCGCACCGGGTACGCCTCCTACCGCCGGCCGGACGCCCGTATCGCTCGCGTCATCGCACAGGCCCTCGGCGACGCCCGGACCGTACTCAATGTCGGCGCGGGCACCGGATCGTACGAGAACGCGGCGCACACGATCACCGCGGTCGAGCCCTCCCTGGCCATGCGCGCCCAGCGCCCGGCCCGGCTCGTCACCGCCATCGACGCGGTCGCCGAGGACCTCCCCTTCGCCGACGGGCAGTTCGACGCGGCGATGACCCTCTTCAGCGTCCACCAGTGGTCCGACGTCGACGCCGGGCTGCGCGAGATGCGCCGCGTCACCCGGGGCCCGGTCGCCGTGCTGACCTGCGACCCCGCCCGCGTACGCGATTTCTGGCTCTACGAGTACGCCCCCGACGTCCTGGAGACCGAAGCCCGCCGCTATCCACCCCTGCACCGCCTCACGGCCGCACTCGGCGGCCACACCGCCATCCAGCCCGTTCCGATCCCGCTGGACTGCACCGACGGCTTCAACGAGGCGTACTACGGCCGTCCCGAGCTCCTCCTGGACCCCGCCGCCCGCCAGGCCTGCTCCGCCTGGAGCTTCGTTGACGACCGCGCCCGCCACGACTTCGACATCTCCCTGCGCCACGCCCTGGGCTCGGGAGCATGGGACGAGGCCTTCGGCCACCTGCGCAGCCGCCCGGCCCACAACGGATCCCTCGTCCTCCTGCGCGCCACACCCTGATGGCGTCGTCCCGCCCGCGCGCACCGCGCTCGGACGCCGAGGACAACCGCGGCCGCATCATCGCGACCGCGAGCGCAGCCTTCACCAGCACGCCCGGCGCGACTCTCCAGTCGATCGCGAAGGCGGCGGGCGTGGGCCAGGGGACCATGTACCGGCACTTCCCCAACCGCGAGGCGCTGCTCCTGGCCGTCTACCGCAGTGACATCGAGGCACTGGCCGCAGCCGCCCCGCGTCTGCTCGGGGAACGGGAGCCCCTGGAGGCGCTGCGGCTCTGGTTCGGGCGGCTCGCCGCATACGGCCGCGCCGAACACGGGGCAGCGCGGGCCATGGAGGCCGCCACCTGCGCGGACCGGGGAAGCCACTGCTACCCGCCGCTCGTCGCGGCCCTTGACCAACTGCTCACCGCCGGCAAGGAATCCGGACAGCTGCGGTCCGACGCCGACGCCGGCGAGGTGCTCCTGCTCGTGTCGTTCTTGTGGAAGACCGGCAGCGGCCCCGACCGGCAGGAACGCACCGCACGCATGCTCGCCATCGTCATCGACGGGCTGCGCGCCGCAGCGCGCGGCTGAAGGCTGCCGGTCCGTCGGCCCGTCAGGGGCGGCGGACCCGCCACAGCCACGTCGCCGTGCCCACCAGCAGCGCGAGCATCGCCAGGTTGGCCAGCAGGGCCGCGGTGTCGCCCGTCGGGGCGCTGCTGGACTTGTTCCAGGCGAGGATGACGACGATCGGCAGGACCACCGTGAGCAGCACGCCGGTGGTCTTCTGGACGGCGACCCAGTGCACCGAGGTGCACAGAAGGACCGCGCCGGTGATCCGGAACACCGCGCCGATCACCGGGCCGGGGTTCTCGGGGAAGACCATCACGAAGGGCAGCACGAGGACGAGCATCAGGAGCGGGGCCAGGGGGTGCACCTTTCCGCGCCGGGCAGGCGCGTCCGCGTCGCTCCGGGGCGCGGTTCCGGCGGTTCCGTAGCCCGCCTCGGCCAGTGCGGTCGCCGCGATCGTGCGCGGATCGCCCAGCTCGGCAAGGATCTCGCCGATGGCGGCGTCGGGGCGTTCGGCGCGCGTCACCTCGATGTGCTCGGCGAGGTCGGCCAGGAGTTCCTGGCGGCGGTCCGGGGTGAGTGCGGAGGCCTCGCGCTCGACGGCGGAGAGGTAGGCGCGTATGGGGTCGGCAGCAGTCTTCACGTGAGGTCTCCGGTGGTGGGGGGCGGGGTGGTCAGAAAGGCGTCGACCGCGTTGCGGAAGCCGGGCCAGACGCGGGTGAACTCGTCGAGTGCGGCCCGGCCGCTGTCGGTGAGCGCGTAGTAGCGACGGGGCGGTCCGGCGGCGGACTCCTGCCAGGTGGTGGTGACCAGGTCGTCGCGGCGGAGCCGGGAGAGCAGCGGGTAGACCGTGCCCTGGCTGGTGGCCAGGGCACCGGAGTCCTCCAGGGCGTGGAGGAGTTCCACGCCGTAGCGGGGGCGATCCCGCATCAGGGCGAGGACGCAGTACTCCAGGACGCCCTTGCGCAGCTGGGCGGCTGCCCGGGCTTGCTTGGTCGAATCACCTGGTTCCATGCGATGCAAGATACCTGGTGGCGCAAGCGGCGAAGAAGGAGGGGGTACGTATCCCCGGCAGCCGTCTGGTCCGCCGTCTGGTCCGCCGTCTGATCCGACCTCTCGTCCGCCGCCTCGTCCGGCGTCTCATCCGGCGTCTCATTCATGTGTTCTCTATGTGAGACGGAGATCCAGGATCTCTGCGGGGATGCCTATGGTGGTGCGCATGTTCGGACCCGCACGTCAGCTCGCTCTCGCGCTCTTCGCGGCCACGCCGTGGAGCGTCGACGACGCGCTCTGTCCCCGCTGACGCCTCGCTCCGCGCTCCCGCGAGCACCGCCCGTCCGATCCCCCTCCCGTTTCCCGGAGACCCCCTTGACCACCGCTGCCGACGCAGGGGCGCCGTCCCGTACCGCCCTGCTCACTCCTGCCCCCACCTCCGCCCCCGCTCCCGCGGCCGCGGCCTTGCCACCGGTCCGGCGGGTGCCGCTCGCGGTCGCCGGCGTCATCGGTGTCGCACTCGCCGGCTACGTCTTCGCCGAGCACGGGGCCAAGCCGGGCGTCCTGCTGCTGCTCGGGCTCGGACTGGGATTCGCGCTCTTCCACTCCCGGTTCGGCTTCACCTCGGCCTGGCGACAGCTGGTGGCCGTCGGCAACGGCACCGGGCTGCGCGCCCACACCCTGCTGCTGGGTACCACCGCGACGCTCTTCGCGCTGGTCATCGGGACCGGCAGCGGCCTGTTCGGTTCGGTGCCCGCACCCAGCGCCGGGCCCATCGGAGTGGCGCTGCTCGTCGGGGCCTTCCTCTTCGCCATCGGCATGCAACTCGGCGGCGCCTGCGCGTCCGGGACGCTCTTCGCCGTCGGCAGCGGCCAGGGCACGATCGTGCTCACCCTATTCGGCTTCATCACCGGCTCCACCCTGGCCGCCTGGCAGTTCGGCCTCTGGAACGATCTGCCGGCGCTCGACCCGTATGTGCTGTCCGACCACGTCGGGTGGTTCGGCTCCTGGGCGGTGACGATCGCGGTGCTCGCCGGGATCTGGTTCATCGCCCGCGCCGTGCAGGCCCGCAGCACTCCCCCGCCGGTCGGCACCCCGCCGTCGGCGCGCGGCAGCCTCCGCCGTACGGTGCGGGGCTCCTGGCCCCTGGCCGTCGGCGCCCTGGTCCTTGCGCTGTTCGGCGCCGGCGTACTGCTCGTCTCGGGCGGCGCCTGGGGCGTCACCAGCGCGTTCGCCCTGTGGGGCTCGAAGGTCGTGGGCGCACTCGGCGCCGCGCCGGAGACCTGGGCGTTCTGGCAACAGCCGGGCAACGCGGCCCAGTTGTCGGGGCCAGTCCTCGCCGACAAGAACAGCCTCACCGACATCGGCATCATGGTCGGCGCGGCCGTCGCCGCTGCCGCCGGCGGCGTGTGGCAGCTGCACCGCAACATCCCCGCCCGCACCGCGCTCGCCGCCGTCATCGGCGGCATCCTCATGGGTGTCGGCGCCCGCCTCGCCGGCGGCTGCAACATCGGCGCCTACCTGGCCGGCATCGCTTCCGGGTCCCTGCACGGCTGGATCTGGGCCGTCATGGCCATCCTCGGCACCTGGGCAGGGCTGCGCCTGCGCCCGCTGTTCGGCCTGGGCAACCCGAAGCCGACGGACAGCGTCTGCTGAGCGTCCGCATCGGGGCATTCAGCCTTGTGGCCCCCGGTTGCAAAATGAGCCAACCGGGGGCCGCATTCAGGCACCTGCGTCAGACGCCGGGGCGAAAGCCCCTGGAATCACTTGCAGTTGGGCACTGCGCCCTGGGCCTTGACGAAGCGGGCGGTGACCCAGCCCTTGGGCATGCTGACCTGGTACCAGGTCCGGTTGCCGGCGACCGGCTGACCGGCCTTCTTGCAGATCAGGCCGATGGTCTGCCGGTAGCGGGCGGTCCCGGTCGCCGCCGAGGCGGAGGTCGGCTGGCGGCGGACGAACACCCCGACCTTGGAGGTGACGGTGCCCTTGACCGTCTTCGGCTTGGGCGCCGCGGGCACGGTGAACTTGGCCTTCGCCGTCCACTTGCCGCAGCCCACTCCGCCCACCACGACCTGGTGACTGCCGGGAGCGGCCTTCCCGCTCACCGCGGCGCGGCCGGTGTACATCGGCGGCTTGGTCTTCTTCGTCAGCGCCACCGTGCCGACGAAGGCGTCGGACCTGGCCTGCACCGAACGGCACGTCTTGGGAGCGCCCACCACCTTGACCGTCACCACGGCCTTCTGCTTGACCGTGGCCGGGGTGACCGTGACCCTCGGCTCCATCGCCGGAGCATCGGTCGCCGACGCCGGCGCGACACCAGTGAACGCCACAGAGGCGAGAGCGACCACCGCGCACCCGCTCACAGCACTACGAACCATTATTTCGTCTCTCCTTGGTGACGCGCCGGGCTTGTTGAAGGAGCCCGAACTTCTGCGCTGTGCGGGAAACATAGGACTGCCACCGGGCATATGAAGCGACCCGCCACACGACACGCGTCCGATCACCAGAATGCAGGAGCTTGCCGGCGGCGACCGGTCACTCCTCCGCTACCCGGCGTCGAGATCCGGGTATTCCGGGAGCCGCCAGTCACCGCCGCGGTCTCCCTTCGCGTGGCGCGCGATGAATTCGGGGACACGCAGAAAGCAGGCCAGCGCGGTGACGGAGTGAAAGGCGTCGATGGCCAGCTTGTTCTTGGGCATGCCCAGGCGCAGGAGACGCGGTTTGACCGCCGCCTGGATTTCGTCGACGAAGGGCCGCAGCACGGTGTCGTAGTTCGCCAGGGCCTCGGGGAGATCACGGGCGTGCCGGGATATCTCACCGGCCAGGACATACGCGCCGATAAGGCCGCCCGAAACCCCCATGCCGCTGTAGGGGGAAGCGCAGTGCGCTGCGTCTCCGACCAGGACCACGCGCCCCTTCGACCAGGTGTCCGTGCGCACCTGCACGACTTCCTGGGAGTAGAAACTGCCGGTCGTCTCCATACCTTCGAGGAAGCGTTCGGTCTGCCACCCCGCGTCGCGGAATTTGTCGGTCCAGAACTGCTTCTGGCGCGCTATGGGCTCCCGGTGGACGGCCGATGCTTCTTCGGAGTCGTCCCGCAGGACGAAATAGACCTGTGTTTCGGTGGGGTTGTGACTCCTGCGCATGATCATCCGGGCGCCGGGGGCGTTGTAGGTGTCCCGGATATGGGTGTCCGTGGCGGTGCGGGGGACGAACCAGTAGGCCATGTGGATTCCCACCCGCCGGTACGGATCAGGAGTGCCGGACGGCAGGATGGCCCGCCGGACACGGGATCCCTGCCCGTCCGCGCCGACCAGCAGATCGAACTCGCCGGATGAGCCGTCCGAGAAGTGGGCGATCACGCGCTTCTCGTCCTGCTCGAAGCGGTCCACGCTCACGCCGAAGACGTACTCCGCATCGTCCTTCGCCGCGTCGTGGAGGATGTCCACCAGGTCGCCGCGCATGATCTCGTACTCGGACGTCAGGGTCTGCCGGCCCTGTCCGGAAGTGTTGGCCATGATCGTCGCTCGCGCCTTGCCGCGGGCGTCCACGAAGGCGACGCCCGCCTCGTCCACGAGCTTGCTCCTGACGGCGCCGAGCAGCCCCATCCGCCGCACGGCGTCGATGCCCTGGCCCCGTAGGTCGACCTGGGCCCCGGTGGCCCGCAGCGCCGGGAAGCGCTCGACGACGGTCACCCGGTGACCGCCGCGGGCCAGCCAGTAGGCGAGAGCCTGCCCTGCGATCCCGCCGCCGCAGACAAGGACCTTCAAGGAGGCGGTTCCGGCGGTGCGTGGCATGACACAGCCCTCTTTCTATCGGTGATAGGTAGATTTACAGCGTCACCTATCACCGATAGGTTGTCAATGTGAAGATGAACCGCGAGACCGTCGTCGGCGAGGCACTCGACCTGCTGGACGAGGTCGGCCTGGACACTGTCAGCACACGACGGCTCGCCAAGCGCCTCGGCGTCGAGCAGCCGTCGCTCTACTACCACTTCAAGAACAAGAAAGAGCTGCTCAGCGCCATGGCCGAGGCCGCCATGGCGCCCCATGCGACGGCTCCGCTGCCCCAGCCCGCCGACGACTGGCGTGAGTGGTTCCTGGAGAACACGCGCAGCTTCCGCCGCACCCTGCTGATGCGCCGCGACGGCGCGCGCCTGCACGCCGGAAGCAGCCCCGGGGTCGCGGACCTCGACCGGGTCGCCCGCAAAATGAGCTTCCTGCTCGCGTCCGGCGTGCCCGAGCGAGACGCGCAGATGGCAATGCTGGCCGCGGGCCGGTACACGGTCGGCTGCGTTCTGGAGGAACAGGCGGACGCGGACCCCGATGACGGCCCACCCCTTCCCGAAGTCCCGCTGATCGACCACGAGTCGGCGTTCGAGGCGGGCCTTGCCCTCATCCTGGGCGGCCTGGAGAACCGCGTCGGTTAGGCGGCTCCGCAGCCGCCGGGACCGGGTCCGCGGGCCGCACGCGGGCGCCCGCTGAACGCCGATCCCAGCCAAGCGAGTTGGCGGCGAACTGAGCGGGCGTCAGGTCGGTTCGTCCTTCTCCTTGTCGTACGGCCGGGCCTGAACCGAGAATCATGCCCACAGCTTTCGAGCCCGCCGGTTTCCGCCAAGGAGCCCTCCGTTGAACCTGCGGCCACTCGTCCCCGGCTCCGGAGGTGCCCCATGGACTCGCCGCTGACCGCGTACTTGCTGCCCGCCGTCCTCGCCGTGATCATGTACGGCCTCGGACTCGGCCTCACCGTGGCCGACTTCCGCCGGGTCGCCGCCTACCCCCGGCCGACGGCCGTCGCCCTGTGCTGCCAGCTGGCGCTGCTGCCCGCCGTCTGCCTGGGACTGGTCCTTGCCTTCGACCTCGGTCCGGAACTGGCCGTCGGCATGATGCTGCTCGCCGCCTCCCCCGGCGGCACGATGGCCAACATCTTCAGCCACCTCTTCGGCGGCGACGTCGCGCTCAACGTCACGCTGACCGCCATCAACTCGGTCATCGCCGTCGTCACCCTGCCGATCGTCGTGAACCTCTCCCTCGACCACTTCATGACCGGTACGGACGAGGCGCTTGGCCTGCGCTTCGACAAGACGTTGCAGGTCTTCCTCGTCGTCCTGGTGCCCGTCGCGGCCGGGATGTTCACCCGCCACCGCCGTCCGGGCTTCGCGGAACGCTCCACCCGTGCCGTCAAGGTGACAGCGGTGGCCGCACTGGTCGTCATCATCATCGTCGCGGTCGTCGCCGAGCGGAACAACATCGCCGGCTACCTCGCCGACGTCGGCCTCGTCGTCGTCCTCTTCGCGACGATCTCCCTCGCCACGGGGTACGGGGCGACCCGCCTGGCCCGCGGCGACCACCGGCAGTCCGTGGCCACCTGCTTCGAGGTCGGCATGCACAACACCACCCTGTCGATGGCCATCGCCCTCAGCCCTTCGCTCCTGGACAGCACACGCATGGCCATCCCGTCCGCGGTGTACGCGGTGGTGATGTTCGTGATGGCCCTGTCCACCGGGTTCCTGCTGCGCCGATTCGCCCCCGCCGGCGCAACTGCTCCTGGTGCGGCGGGCGTTACGCCCCGGGAACAGCGACAAAACGCGGACGAGCCCGGCGACTTGGCCTGACGGGGCAGCCTCAGTCCTCAAGCCGGCCTGACCGACTTGGCGGGCTCGGCTCTTCTCCGCGAACTCAGGGCGTTCGACCCAGCGCGTTCAACTCCTCGTGAGCGTGGTCTTGTTCGTACCCTTCTTGGCTTCATCTCTTGACGACCCTGGTGCAGACCTTTAAGTTCCCGGTCGCCACAGTTTCGCAAATGCGTCCACTGTTCATATACGTGAACTGCTGGGCGCAGCCGTACGCAAGGTCAACCAGCACCACGCCTCGTGCGCTCGACCGCGATACGCGCCTCGCCCGCCGCACCGCCCTGCTCATGTTCTCCAGGCCGACGAACTCGTACCGCCCCACCACCCCCCACCACCCCAGGAGAGTTCATGCACATCATCAGGTCCGGTTCCTCCCGCGTGGCCCTGCGAATCCTGCTGCTCCTGGCGACTCTGCTCGCCCTTGCGGCACCGCCCGCCGCCCGGGCGAACGCGGAGGCGGCGCCGTTCAAGGTGCTCGCGCTCTACAGCGGCACCTGGGACGCGGCGCACATCGACTTCGACAAGGAGGCGAACGACTGGTTCCCGAAGCAGGCCGCGGCGAACGGCTTCACCTACACCGCCAGCAAGAACTGGGACCTGCTCGCCAACGGCGGCGTGAACTCCTACCAGGTGGTCCTGTTCCTCGACGACGCGCCGCACACCGCGGCCCAACGCAGCGGCTTCGAGCGGTACATGCGCGCGGGCGGTGCCTGGATGGGCTTTCACGTCTCGGCCTTCACGACCGACGCGGGGAGCTGGCCGTGGTATCACAACCAGTTCCTCGGCAGCGGCAACTTCAAGTCCAACACCTGGGGTCCCACGACAGCGGTCCTCAAGGTCGAGGACCGCACGCACCGGGCGACCCAGAACCTGCCGGCCCGGTTCACCTCGGCGGTCAGCGAGTGGTACAGCTGGTCCAATGATCTCCGCCGCAACCCGGACATCAAGATCCTGGCCTCCGTCGACCCCAGCAGCTTCCCGCTCGGCACGGATCCCGACCAGTCCTGGTACAGCGGCTACTACCCGATCCTGTGGACCAACACGAAGTACAAGATGCTGTACGCGAACTTCGGCCACAACGCGATGAACTACGACACCAACACCCGCCTGTCGTCGACGTTCGCGAGCGAGACCCAGAACCGCTTCCTCCTGGACGGGCTGAAGTGGCTGGGCGGGGCGGGCGGTTAGCGCCCGGCCTGTAGTTGCTCGTACTCCCCGAGCAGGCGCCGCAGGTGCCCCACCATGAACTCGTAGTAGGTGTGCATGTCGCGAAGACGTGCCTGCTGGGCCTCGGCCATGCCG
>NZ_JBNNJZ010000326.1:0-9393 GCF_050270335.1 Streptomyces sp. NPDC059900 | reverse complement strand
GACGTAGAGGTGGTCGATGTGGGTGAGGAAGGTGTAGCCGGGGTTCTTCACCAGTGCGCGCTGGATGGTGTCGTAGGCGGCCTGCCGCTTGGCGTGGTCGCCGCTCTCGCGGGCCTCGTCGAGCGCCTTGTCGACCTCGGGGTTGTCGTAGTGGGCCATGTTGTTGAAGCCGTCACCGGCGAGCGAGGACTTCAGGAGCGTGTACTGGTCGAAGTCCGGGTCGGCCGGGGAGCCGCCGCCCGCCAGGACCGCGTCCTTGGGCATGCGCGGCTGGATGACCTCCCAGGTGCCCGCCTGCACCTCGACCTTGATGCCGAGCTTCTTGGCGTCGGAGGCGTAGGCGAGCGCGTGGTCCTGGCGGAGCTTGTCGCCGGAGAGGTACCAGAGGGGGAACGCCGCCCGGACGCCGTCCTTCGCGCGGATGCCGTCCTTGCCCGGCTTCCAGCCCGCCTTGTCGAGGATCTTCCCGGCCGCGGCGAGGTCGTGCCCCCGCTCGGTGCCCTTGGTGAACCACGGGCTGTCGGTCGGGACGGGGCCGTACGCTTCCTTGCCCGCGCCGTCCAGGATCGAGTCGACCATGGCCTTGCGGTCGACGCCGGTGTCCAGGGCGCGCCGGACGTCGGTGTCGCCCGTGACCTTGTTGCCGGTGGGCAGCGTCACCACGCGGTAGTCGAAGGTCTTGGCGGCGTAGGACTTCTTGTTGCCGTCGTTCTCGTACTTCTTCGCCAGGTTGGGCGGCAGGATCGCGCCGTCGAGCTCACCGGCGTCGAGCCGGGTGGCGCGGATGTCGTCGTCCTTGATGATCGCCATGGTGAAGTTCTTGACCTTCGGTGCGCCACCCCAGTAGCCGGGGTTGGCCTTGAAGGTGAGCTTCTCGCCCTTCGACCACTTCACCAGCTTGTAAGGGCCGGTGCCGACGGGCCTGGTGGTGAAGTCGCCGGTGTTCACGTCCTGCTTGCCGGCTATGTGCTCGGGCGCGATCGGCAGAACGGTGCGCTCGGCGAACGGCGCGTAGGGGTACTTGAGGTGGAAGACGACCGTGTCGTCGCCCTTCGCCTCGACGTTCTTGACGGCGTCGAGCTCGGTCTTGGAGGCGTTGTTGGTCTTCTTGTCGAGGATCGTCTCGTAGGTGAAGACGACGTCCTTGGAGGTGAAGGGCTTCCCGTCGCTGAACTTGACGCCCTTGCGCAGCTTGAAGGTGTACGTCTTGCCGTCGTTTCCGACCTCGGGCAGCGCGGCGGCCAGGGCGGGCTTCAGCTTCATGTCGGCGTCGTGCGTGAGCAGACCGTCGAAGATCTTGGAGTTGCCGTCCTTGCCGTAGCCGAGGAGCGGGCTCAGGGTGTCCGGTTCGTACGCGATGCCGACGACCGCGGAATCCTTCGCGCCGCCGGCCCCCTTGCCGTCGCCCGGCGCCGAACAGGCCGAAGCGGCGACCGCCAGAGAGGCGGCCGCCGCAACCGCGCCCGTACCCCGTATTGATCGGGCCCTCATGCTCCACACCCCTACTGAAGATCAAACGTTATTGCGAACGGGTCGCAATTATGCCTGATGTAATGGGTGGGTAAAACGGGTGGTCCATACCGGGTGGATCACGGGGGCAGGGGCACCACCGGCCGGGGGTCAGGGCGCGGGCAGGTTGACGCGGGCGGCCAGCTCCTCCCGGTGCCGGCCCACCGTGCCCAGCGCGATCGAGTCGGCCTTGGCCCGCTTGAGGTAGAGATGGACGGGGTGCTCCCAGGTCATGCCGATGCCGCCGTGCAACTGGAGCGCCTCTTCCGCGACGCGCACCGTGGCGGGCGACGCGAAGGCCTGCGCCAGAGCCGCCGCGACATCGGCGTCCGCGCTGCCTGCGGCGAGGGTGTCGGCCGCGTTGCGTGCGGTGGCCCGCATGTTGACCACCTCGAGCCACAGCTGGGCGAGCCGGTGCTTGAGCGCCTGGAAGGAGCCGACGGGCCGGTTGAACTGGTGCCGTTCCTTCGTGTGGCGCACGGTCTCGGTCAGGCACCAGTCGGCTATGCCCAGTTGCTCGGAGGCCAGGAGCCCGGCGCCGGCCCGCAGACCCCGTCGCACGGCGGGCCCGGATTCGGGACCGACCGCACGCGCGCGTGCCCCCTCGAAGGTGACCGTGGCGAGCGGCCGCGTCAGGTCGAGGGAGGTCTGCGGCGCCACGCTCACGCCCTCCAGTGCCGCGTCCACCGCGAAGAGACCCGCACTCGTGGGCACCAGGAACACGTCGGCGGCGAGCGCGTCGGCGACACCGGTGACGCTGCCGTGCAGGGCATCGCCCTCCGCGCGCACCCCGGGCAGGGCATCGCCCGGAGCGGCGGCAAGCGACACGGCGAGCACGCCGATCCTGCGTCCCGACGCGAGTGCGCCCACAAGCTCCCTCGCCGCGTCGCCTTCGCAGGCCAGCAGCGCCTCGGTCGCGATGACGGCACTGGTCAGATAGGGCACGGGCGCGACCGCGCGGCCCAACTCCTCCAGGACGACGGCGGCTTCGCGGTGCGTGGCGCCCTGGCCGCCGAGTTCCTCGGGCACGAGCAGTCCGGCAAGGCCCATGCCGTCCGTGAGCATCTTCCACAGCTCGCGGTCGTGCGGCTCGGCGGACTCGGTGCGGGTGAGCACGGCGGTGGCGTCGCAGTGGTCGGCGAGCAGGCCGCGCACCACCGAGCGCAGCGACTCCTCCTCTTCGGAGTACAGCAGGTCGCGCGGCGCGCTCTGCGGGCTCTGGGGTGACTGGGGTGACTGGGGTGTCTGCGTGCTCATCGGGCGAGGTCCTTCCACGCGACGTCCTTGTCGGTGCGCGGCTCGGAGGGCAGCCCGAGGACACGCTCGGCGACGATATTGAGCAGCACTTCGCTGGTGCCGCCCTCGATGCTGTTGCCCTTGGCCCGCAGATAGCGGTAGCCCGCGTCACGGCCGACGAAGTCGACCTTCGCGGGCCGCCGCATCGT
Source organism: Streptomyces sp. NPDC059900 (assembly GCF_050270335.1). Classification (NCBI taxonomy): domain Bacteria; kingdom Bacillati; phylum Actinomycetota; class Actinomycetes; order Kitasatosporales; family Streptomycetaceae; genus Streptomyces; species Streptomyces sp. NPDC059900. Next base: position 6,439 of record NZ_JBNNJZ010000326.1, on the reverse strand, counting down.
CCAGTCCTCGTACAACAGGCCCTCCTCGCCGAGGAGTTCCACCTCCAGGCCGCTGATCTCCTGGTTCAGACGGGCGAACCCGAGCTTCATGCCCGAGCCCTCGGGCCCCGGATGGCCCGCCACGAGCTGCTGGCGCAGCCGCTCGCCGGTGAGCCGGGCGACCTCGGCCTCCACCCACACCTTCAGGAGCCGCTGGTGCAGATCGTGCGTGCGCAGTCCGGGCCGCTCGCGCCACGCCTCGACGACGGGGCCGATCATGCCGCCCTCGCGCGGGATGCGGGCGCCGCCGATGGACACCCGCTCGTTCATGAGGGTGGTCTGCGCGACCTTCCAGCCGTCGCCGATCTCACCGAGGCGGTGCGCGTCCGGGATCCGGACGTCGGTGAGGAAGACCTCGTTGAACTCGGCCTCGCCGGTGATCTGCCGCAGCGGGCGCACCTCGACGCCGGGGTCGGTCATGTCGCAGACGAAGTAGGTGATGCCGCGGTGCTTGGGCACCTCCGGGTCGGTGCGGGCGATGAGGATGGCCCAGCGGGCGGCATGGGCGCCGGACGTCCACACCTTCTGCCCGTTGACCACCCAGGAGTCGCCGTCACGCACGGCGCGGGTACCCAGGGCGGCGAGGTCGGATCCGGCGCCCGGCTCGCTGAAGAGCTGGCACCACACCTCGTCGCCGACCCACAACGGCCGCAGGAAGGCCCGCTTCTGCTCCTCGGTGCCGAAGCGCAGGATGGTGGGCGCCGCCATGCCCAGGCCGATCCCGATGCGGCGCGGGTCGTTGTCGGGCGCGCCCGCGGCCTCCAACTCGGCGTCCACGACGGCCTGCAGAGAGCGCGGCGCACCCAGGCCGCCGAGACCTTCGGGGTAGTGCACCCAGGCGAGTCCGGCGTCGAAGCGTGCCTTGAGGAACGCGGCGCGGTCCGTCGTGGCGGGCGGGTTGGCGGCGAGGAATTCCTGTGTACGGCTGCGCAGTCCGGCGTCATCCGTCATGCGGCGCCTCCCGCGGGAACCACGGCCACCCGCCCCGTGGTGATGCCGTCGGCGACCCGCTGGACGGCTGCGGCGGCCTCGCCCAGCGGCACGCGCTCGCTGATCAGCGGCTTGATCGCGCCCTTGGCGGCGAGCTGGGTGAGCTCTTCGTGGCAGCGCAGGATCGCCTGCGGGTCCTTGGCGTTGTACAGGCCCCAGTGCAGGCCGAGGACGGCGTAGTTCTTCACCAGGGCGTGGTTGAGCGCGGGCGTCGGGATGACGCCGCTCGCGAAGCCGACGACGATGATCCGCCCCTCGAAGGCGACGCACTTGGTCGACTGGGTGTAGGCGTCGCCGCCGACGGGGTCGTAGACGACGTCGGCGCCACGGCCGCCGGTGGCCTCCTTGACCGCGCCGATCACGTTCTCCGTACGCCGGTCGATGACCAGGTCGCAGCCGAGCTCGCGGGCGACCTCGGCCTTCGCGGCGCCGCCGACGACGCCGATGACCTTGGCGCCCGCCGCCTTGCCGAGCTGGATCGCCGCGCTGCCGACGCCGCCGGCGGCCGCGTGCACCAGGAGGGTCTCGCCCTCCTTGAGGTGCGCGCGGCGGTGCAGGCCGAACCAGCCGGTCTGGTAGCCGATGTGCAGCGCGGCGGCCTCGGCGTCGTCCAGGGCGTCGGGCGCGGGCAGCACGGCCGCCGCGTCGGCGATCGCGTACTCGGCGAAGCCGCCGTACGGAAGGGCGGGGTTGGCGATCACGCGCCGTCCGTCCTCGGTCTCGCCGCAGATCTCCACGCCGGGCGTGAACGGCAGCGGGGGCGTGACCTGGTACTGCCCGCGGCAGAGCAGCGCGTCGGGGAAGTTGATGTTGGCGGCGCGGACCTTGAGGAGCAGCTGTCCGTCGCCCGGCACCGGCCGGTCCACGTCTTCGAGGCGCATCACTGCGCTCGGCTCGCCGTTCTGGTGCACTTGCCATGCCTGCATGCGGGGCCTCCACGGGGCTCTTCGTAGACCGGGCTCCGTCGCATACTAAGCGGTCGCTTGCAGGCAGGGGAACCGTCTCGTCAGTCCGCTTCAGTCCGTCTCCCGCTCCCGCCGGGCGGGCCGCGCCCGGACGTGCATCCGCTCGCCCTGCGGTCCGAACAGGCTGAGGAACTCCGCGGGCCCCTCCCCCGTGGACCCGAACCAGTGCGGAACGCGCGTGTCGAACTCCGCGGCCTCGCCCGCCGTGAGGATCACGTCATGATCGGCGAGCACGAGCCGCAGCCGCCCGGACAGGACGTACAGCCACTCGTACCCCTCGTGGGTCTGCAGGTCGGGCTCGACGGAGCGGACCGGCTCGAAGATCTTGTACGCCTGGAGGCCGCCGGGCTGCCGGGTCAGCGGGATCATCGTGCGGCCGTGCCGGACGATCGGCTTGGACCGCACCCGCGGGTCGCCGACGGGCGGGGCGCCGACGAGCTCGTCCAGGGCGACCTGGTGGGCGCGGGCGATGGGCAGCAGCAGTTCGAGGCTGGGCTTGCGGTGGCCGGACTCCAGGCGGGAGAGGGTGCTCACCGAGATGCCGGTGGCCGCGGCCAGGCCCGCGAGGGTCGCCCCGCGCTCTTTGCGGAGCTTGCGCAGGCGGGGGCCGACTTCGGCGAGGACGCCGTCGAGATTCACGTTGTCGTCATCATTCTCAGCCATGGCTTTATTGCAGTATCGGCAAACTTGATTGTCAATCCCTCACGCTCGATGCGACGGTCCGGGTGGAGGTGGTCACGATGAACAGCAACAGCGATACGTACGACGTGGTCGTCGTCGGCGGTGGCGCGGCGGGGCTCGGCGCGGGGCTCGTCCTCGGCCGGTCGCGGCGCCGCGTCCTGGTCGTGGACGCGGGCGAGCCGCGCAACGCGCCCGCCGCGCACATGCAGGGCTATCTGTCCCGGGACGGGATGCCGCCCGCCGAGTTCCTCGCCGTGGGGCGGCGCGAAGTGGCGGCGTACGGAGTCGAAGTCGCCGACGACCGCGTGAGTGCCGTACGGCCCGACGGCGCCGGGGAGTTCGAGGTCGGCCTCGCGAAGGGCCGCAGCGTGCACGCGCGCCGCGTCGTCATGGCCACGGGCCTGGTCGACGAGCTTCCCGACGTGCCGGGCCTGGCCGGGCGCTGGGGCCGCGACGTGCTGCACTGCCCGTACTGCCATGGCTACGAAGTGCGGGACCAGGCCGTCGGTGTGCTCGCGTCGCCGGACTCAGGCATCCACCAGGCGCTGATTGTCACGCAGTCGTCCAAGGACGTGACGCTGTTCCTGCACACCGAGCCGGAGCCGTCCGCCGACGACCGGGAGAGGCTGGCCGTCGCCGGGGTGACGGTGGTGGAGGGCACGGTGACCGGAATCGCCGTGCAGGACGACCGCCTGACGGGAGTGCGGCTCGCGGACGGCCGGGTGGTCCCGCGCTCGGTGCTGTTCGCGGGGGCGGGGGCGCGCCCCCGCGACGAACTCCTCGACCGGCTCGGCGCGGACACCCGGGACACGCCCTTCGGTCCCTACCCGGTCGTGGACGCGGACGGGCGCACGAGCGTGCCCGGCGTGTGGGCCGTGGGCAACGCGGCGGGCCCCAAGGTGCAGGTGATCAACGCGGCTGCCGCGGGATACCAGGCCGGGCTCACGATCAACCACGAACTCGTCCTCGCGGACATCGACGCGGGCGTGGCGGCGCGGCGCCGGGAAGCGGCGGTGCGGGCCTGAAGGCCCGCACCGGGCGTGAAGTTCCGTGCGGGCATGGAGCTTTGGGGCGTTCCGCGATATCGATGCGGCCATGCGCGATACCGATGCGGCCATGACGGACGACGATGCGAACGAAGGGACGCCGCCGGGCCTCCCGGCCCCCGCCCCGCTGGGCACGAGCGCCCTGCCCGAGGGCACCTACGACGGGGTGACCGTCCTGGTGACCGGCGGCGGCACCGGCCTCGGCAAGGCGATCGCCGCGGAGTTCGCGCGGCTCGGCGCGGATCTGGTGATCGCCAGCCGCAAGGAGGAACGGCTGAAGGCGGCGCGGGACGAACTCGCGGCCCTCGGCGGGCGGGTGACGGCCGTGCCCTGCGACATCCGCGACCCGGAGCGCGTCGCCGAGGTCTTCGACGCGGCGCGGGAGGCGTGCGGGCTGCCCGGCGTCCTGGTGAACAACGCGGCGGCGAACTTCCCCGTGCCCGCGGAGGACATGTCGCCGAACGCCTGGCGCTCGGTCGTGGACATCACGCTGACCGGCACCTTCTTCATGACACGCGAGTTCGCCCGCCGCCATCTCGCGGCGGGCACACCCGGCTCCGTCATCAACATCGGGGCGTCGTACGCGTGGACGGGCGGCCCCGGCTTCGCGCACAGCGCGGCGGCCAAGGCGGGCGTGCACAGCCTCGTCGAGAGCCTGGCGGTGGAGTGGGGCCCGTACGGAATCCAGGTCAACGGCCTGGTGCCGGGCCTGATGCCGCACGGGGACATGACCGCCGACATCCGCGGCAACCTCGACCGGGCGGCGCCCGCGCCGGAACACGCAGCGGACGAACCCCGGCAGGGCCTCGGCTCGCGCCAGCCGGCCCTCCGCGTCGGCGCCCCACGCGAACTGGGCTGGGCCGCGACGTTCCTGGCCTCCCCCTACGCCCGCTTCATCACCGGCCACACCCTGGTGGTCGACGGCGCGAACTGGCAGCGGCGGGGGCTGGTGAGCCCGGAGGTGGTGACGGTGCGGGAGCAGATGGGACGGGGGCCTTTCGAGGGCTGACCCGGCGCCTCTCTCCTTCGCGGCAGCGGCAGCGGTGGCAGTGGCGGCTACTTGCCCTCGAACTCCGCCGCCCGCCGCTCCCCCTTCGCCGCGTACCCGGCGCGGGAGTCCTCCGACGTCAGCGTGACGGCCGCGTTCATCGCCACCTGATCGAGGGCGGCGCCCATCCCCGCATCCGCATACGTGTCGATGGCCCGCTTGATGCCCTGTACGGCCAGCGGGCCGTTCGCCGCGATCTCCGCGGCGACTTCGCGGGCCGTCTTGGCCAGTTCGTCGGCCGGAGTGACGATCTGGACCAGGCGCAGCCGCTCGGCCGTGGCCGCGTCGATGCGGCGGCCGGTGAGCGAGAGCAGCTTGGCCCAGCCCGCGCCCGCCTCGCGCGCGATGCGCAGATCGCCGCCCGCGTCCACCGCGACACCGATCTGCGCCTCGGGCAGCGCGAACACCGCGTCGTCCGAAGCGATCCGCACGTCCGCCATCAGCGCGAGCTCGAAGCCGAAGCCGAGGCAGTACCCCTGCACGGCGGCCACCACCGGCTGGGGAAGGCCCGCGAAGACCCGGAAGCGTTCGTGGACCCAGCGCAGGGCCTCGTAGTAATTGCGGGTGCGTTCGGACCCCGAGCGACCGCCGATCACGTCGCCGGCGTGCGCGGTGATGTCGATCCCGGCACAGAACGCCCGCCCCTCGGCCCGCAGCAGCACCGCCCTGATCGAGTCGTCGAAGCGGATCCGGTCCGCGAAGATGCCCAGCTGGCGCGTGGCCTCCCAGCTCCAGGCATTGAGCTTCTGCGGGTAGCACAGGGTGAGGATGCCCAGGCCGTCCTCGATGTCGAGGCGCAGCCGCTCCTCGCCCTCCGGGATGTCCGTGCCGATGGTGTCGATCACCTAGCACCAGCTCCTGCCCACAGTTCTGACGTCACGTCAGTTCCTGACGTGACGTCAGCCTAATGGCGGCGGCTCAGCGGCTGAAGACCTCGAAGGGCACCGCGGGCTTCCCGCCGAAGCGCGGCGCCACCTGCTGGGCGTTGCCGGTGAGGAACTCGCGGCAGTACTTCTCGGGGTCCTCCTGCGTCAGCACCTCGATGTACGTGCGGTGTTCGAGGAGCGAGCGCACGGAACGCTCGAGCCCGGCCGTCGCGTCCGCCGCGTGCGTGGGCGAGCTGGAACCGGCGACGGCCACCCAGCGCACCCCGTTCCAGGGTTCGAGCGCGTCCTCCTCGATCAGCTCGGGGAAGATCCAGCGGTTGCCCGCGTCCCCCACGGCGTCCAGCGTGGCGCGGCCGACGGCGACGTGGTCCGGGGTGTTCCAGGCGACGCCGCCCCAGGTGTCGCGGTGGTTGAGCGTGATCACGAGTTCGGGCCGGTGCCTGCGGACCGCGGCGGCGATGTCGCGGCGCAGCGCCGTCCCGTACTCGATCACGCCGTCCCTGTGGTCGAGGAACTCCACGGACGACACGCCGACGACGGCCGCGCTGGCCCGCTGCTCACGCTCGCGCAGCGGGCCGCACGTGGCCGGGTCGAGGGTGTCGATGCCCGCCTCGCCGCGGCTGGCGAGGAGGTAGGAGACCTCGCGTCCGGCGTCCGTCCAGCCGGCGATCGCGGCCGAGCAGCCGTACTCCAGGTCGTCGGGGTGCGCGACGACGGCGAGTGCGCGCTGCCAGTCCTCGGGCATGGGGGTGAGCTGGTCGTTCGCATGCAACGGCTCTGTCA